>CANIFK010000505.1 GCA_947466555.1 Acidobacteriota bacterium
CATCCCCGCGCAGTTCGATCACCCCATTTTCCTCGACGCCATGGATGCACTCGTCGCCTCCTGCCGCAAGCACGGCGTTGCCGCGGGCTTCCTTCCCGGCACCCCCGCCGACATGCAGCACTGGCTGGCCAAAGGCTTCCGCGCCATCAGCCTCGGCAGCGATGTCGGCGTCTACTCGCGCGGCCTAACCGACTTCCGCAAGGCTGCTCTATGATCCATCTGCTCTGGCTGCTCACCGCTATCGCGTTGATCGCCCAACCCAAGCAGCTGGTCTATCAGAAGGCCCGCAGCCAGGCGCCGCCGCTCACCATGGAGATGGTCACCCCCGACGGCCCCGGCCCGTTCCCTGTGGTGCTGCTGGTCCACGGCGGCGGCTTCAGCGGCGGATCGCCCGAGTCGATGCGGACCTTCGCGGCACAGTTGCGGCGGTCCGGACTCGCCTCCGCGCTCGTCACCTACCGTCTCGCGCCGCGCTTCCAGTTTCCGAGCCCCGTGCAGGATCTGAAGGCGGCTGTCCAATACCTGAAGGCCAACGCCGCCACACTCCACATCCAGCCTGATCAGATCTGCGCCGCCGGGCAGGAAGCGGGCGCGACGCTCGTTGAACTGCTGGCCGCGCAGGTGCCGTTGCAGTGCGCCGTCGCCTTCGACGGCATTCCCGGCACGCCCGCCTTCCTCGGCACCACCGAACCCGTTCCCGCCGCCGATCCCGCCAACTGGCGCAGCCCCACGCCCATGCTCCGCTCGGGCGACCCCGTCCCGTTCCTGAAGAAGCACCTGTCCTCTACCCCGGACCGCTTCACCGTTCTCGCCGCCGATCACGGTACCGGCGCCGAACTGCTCGCCCTCGGCTGGCCGTCTGGCCGTGTGCTGTGGCGCGTGCCCAACGGCACGGGACTCGATGTCCAGGCCCTGCCGCAGGGGCACGTGCTGTTCACCGATCACGCCGCCCACAAGGTCATCGAAATCGACGCGAACCAGAAGACCGTCTGGAGCCTGGGGGCCGAAGCCGGCCTGCATACGCCTTTCAGCGTGCGCCGTCTGGCGAATGGCAACACGCTGGTCACCGATTCCAAAGGCGCCCGCGTCACCGAGTTCACACCCGATGGCAAGACGGCCTGGCAATGGGCCAAGCCCGAACTCGAACCCCTGTGGCCGCGCATGTCCCGGCCCACGGAGAAGGGAACGGTGCTGGTCGCCTTCCAAAAGGGCGGCACGATCTACGAGATCGACCGCGCCGGCAACACCGTCTGGCAGTTCCAGATCGACCCGTCGCGCCTGCCCTATCAGGGCCTGCGCCTCGCCAATGGCAACACGCTCATCGGCCTCGTCGATCCCGGCGAAGTCATCGAGGTGAACCCCGCCGGCAAAGTGGTCCGCAGCATCGGCGGCGCCGCCAGCAAGATCCGCCTCGGCTGGATCGCCGGCATCGCGTTGCTCCCCAACGGCGGCCTGATGATTGCGGACTTCACCGCTCGCCGGTTGGTCGAAGTCGACGCCGACGGTAACCTCGTCCACGAACTTCGCGACCTGCCCTGGAACATCGCGAGCATCGCCATTCAATGACCCCTTCGCCTCGCCGCTGGCTCATGATCGCGCTCGTCTTCGCGGCGACGGTGATCAACTATCTGGACCGCCAGACGCTCTCCGTTCTGGCTCCGGTGCTGCGGCAGGAGTTCGGGCTAACGAACGTCGATTACTCCCGCATCGTCAGCGCCTTCATGGTGGCCTACACCATCATGAACGGCGTCTCTGGCCCGATGATCGATCGCATCGGCACGCGCTTCGGCTACGCGCTGTGCGTCGGCTGGTGGTCGGCCGCGTCCATCCTGCAGGCCTTCGCCACAGGAGGTATCTCGCTTGCCGCCACGCGCTTCCTGCTGGGCATGGGCGAAGCGGGCAACTGGCCCGCCGGTATTCGTGTGGTGGCCGAATGGTTTCCGTTCCACGAGCGAACGCTCGCCTCCGGTATCTTTAACAGCGGCTCGGCGGTGGGCGCGCTAGTTGCGACGCCGCTGGTCGTCTATCTCTCGCTGCACTACGGCTGGCGCGCGGCCTTCATCGCCGTGGGCCTCTCCGGCCTGTTGTGGCTGGTGGCCTGGTGGTCGCTGTACGATACGCCGCCCGGCCTGCCGCCGGAAACCGAACCGCCGCTGCCCGTTCGCGAAATGCTCCGCATGCGCTTCATCCGCGGCTTCCTGGTGGTGAAACTGTTCTTCGACCCGGTCTGGTATTTCTACATCTTCTGGTTCCCGGAATACTTGAAGAACGGTCGGCATATGGACATGGCCGAGATCGGCAAATACGGCTGGATTCCGTTCCTGGTGGCCGATGCCGGCAACCTCATCGGCGGCTGGTTTTGCGGCCTCCTGCTCCGCCGTGGCGTGCCGGTCAATCTGGCCAAGAAGGGCACCATCGCCCTTGCCGCGTTGTGCATGACGTCGGCCATTCCGGCCGTCTTCGTCGATAGCGTTTGGGTGTCGATGGCGTGCATTTCGCTGGCCATGGCAGGCTACACCGGCGCCAACGCCGTGCTGCTCTCTATCCCGGCCGACGTGCTGCCGCGCCGGGCGCTCGCCTCCTCCTGGGGCCTGTGCAGCATGGGCTCCGGCTTCGGCGGCATGGTGTTTTCCTTGGTAACAGGCTGGCTGGTGGACAACTATTCCTATCAGCCGGTCTTTCTGCTGTTCGGCATTTTGCCTCTGCTTTCCGCCGCCGTACTCTGGGTGGGCACGGCAAGTTTACTTCCTCGTGAAACGAGCATGTAACAGGGCTCTGTTAAAATAAAAGTATCTCCCCGCTCCCACCACTTCGAGGTTGGTACTCTTTATGAACAAAAAAAGCCTAGTTGTAGCCCTGCTACTGCTCTGCCTGCCCGCGGGACTTCTCGCGCAGGCCGTTGCTGGGTTCGGCGGTATCTCCGGTGTCGTTCGCGACGCTTCGGGTGCCGTTGTCCCATCCGCCAATGTAATCGTTGAAAACGCCTCCAAAGGCATTCGCCGCACTCTTACTTCCAATGACGCCGGCATCTTTGCCGCGCCGGCCCTCGTCCCCGCCTCGGGCTACGCCGTCCGTGTGAACAAGAGCGGCTTCAAAGATTTCGAAGTGAAGGAAATCGAAGTCCTCATCGGCCAGAACGTCAGCCTGAATGTGCCGCTGGCCGTTGCCGGCTCCGCCACCCAGGTGGAAGTTTCCGACGCCGCTCCGATCGTGGAACAGACCAAGACCGGTAACTCCGCCGTCGTCAGCTCCAAGCAGATTATGGACCTGCCGATCAACGGCCGCCGCGTGGACGCGTTCGCGCTGTTGACACCCGCCGTTGTGCCCGATGGCTCGTTCGGTCTGGTCAGCTTCCGCGGTATCGCCGGTGGCAACGCCTTCCTCACCGATGGCAACGACACGACCAACAACTTCTACAACGAGAACGCCGGTCGTACCCGCATCAGCAGCCAGATCTCCCAGGACGCCGTCCAGGAGTTCCAGGTGCTTTCGAACGGTTACTCGGCTGAGTTCGGCCGCGCCTCCGGCGGCGTCATCAACACCGTCACCCGCTCCGGCGGCAACAACGTCCACGGCACCGGTTACTGGTTCTTCCGCAACCAGGACTTCAACGCCCGCGACCCGTACGCCACTGTGAACCCGGAAGAGCGCCGCGACCAGTTCGGCGGCTCCATCGGCGGACCGATCAAGAAAGACAAGCTGTTCTACTTCACCAACCTCGAAGCTACGCGCCGCAATTTTCCGCTGGTCGCCTCGCTGACCCGGCCTCCGCTGTTTGATCCCAACGGCACCTTCGTCGGCGTCTGCACCGCGACCGCCGCGCAGTGCCAGGCCGCGCAGAGCTTCCTGGGCCGTATGACCCAGGTGCTGAACCGTACCGCCAATTCTGAACTCGGCTTCGCCAAACTGGACTACCGTCCCAACGAACGCAACGCGGTCAGCCTTTCGTTCAACTACCTGCGCTGGATTTCGCCCAACGGCATTCAGACCCAGGCCGTGTTGAACGATGGTAACGGTATCGGCAACAACGCGAACTCCACCGTGCGCACCCGCTACGGCCGCGCTTCGTGGACCTACATCCCGACCAACACGATCGTGAACGAAGTCCGTTACGGCTGGTTCAAGGATCGCCTGTTTGACGATGTCAACGCGTCGCTGATTCCGGCCCTCACCGGGGCCGTCGGCATCACCGTGCAGGGCCAGGCCAACCTCGGCGTGGCGACCTCCTACCCGCGCTTGAACCCCTCGGAGAACAAGCACCAGATCGCCGACAACCTGACCTGGACGGTCGGTAAGCACACCGTCAAGTTCGGCGGCGACTTCGTCAGCGCGCAGGACTATCAGAATCAGCTTTCCAACCAGGCCGGCAGCTACACCTACCCGACCTTCACCGCGTTTGCGCAGGACCTGACCGGCAACACGACTGGCGCCAAGCGGTGGCAGACCTACTCGCAGCGCTTCGGCAATCCGATTGTGAACACCACGATCAAGGACGTCAGCTTCTACGTGCAGGATCAGTTCCGCGTCACCCAGCGGCTGACCTTGAACTACGGCTTGCGCTACGAGTATCAGACCTTTACGCAGCCCACCGTTACGAATCCGGACTACCCGGCGCAGACGAGCAAGATTCCCTCTTACGGGAAGAACTTCGGTCCCCGCCTGGGCCTGGCGTACGCGTTTAACAACAACAAGACGGTCCTCCGCACCGGCTACGGCATCTTCTACGCCCGCACCCCGGGCGGGATGATCAACACCTTCCACCTGGGCAACGGCATCTACCAGAAGCAGATTAGTTTGAACGCCGCCGTGGCGGCCGATCTGGCTC
>CANIFK010000506.1 GCA_947466555.1 Acidobacteriota bacterium
CGTAGATGCCCTGGTTGGTATCGATGCGGATGAGTGGGCATGTCATCGGGGCACCCTGGACGGTGGCGATGCGCATGTCGGTGATCTTCAGTTCGGAGGGTTTGGAGTTCGTGTTGACGTGAGATTGGTAGGCATCCAATTCCACGCCGGACCAGAGGGCGGCGGCTCCTGTGCCGGCAAGCGAACGGAGCAGGTTACGGCGGTTGATCGGCATGATGCTTGCATCATACGCCTTTTGTAAGCGCTTAATATTGGGCTATTTTGGGTGGAGATTGGGGTAGAGGGCCTTGGACCATTGGGGATCGTGGTGGACGCCGGTGAGGGTGATTTCGATATCGTCATTGCCGGCGGGGAGGCGGAAGTTATCGGCGTAGCGCCATTCGTGATTGGCGAAGCGGGTGGGGTGGCGCGCGGGGACGTTGGCGGCGGCGGTGAGCCAGTAGTCGACGCCCTGGAGGAGCTTCAGTTCGAAGCGACCGTTCGTCAATTGGTAGTTGGAAACGTAGATGCCCTCGTTGACGTAGGCATCGATGGCGCCGCCGCGGGGGACGGAGCCATCCGGCAGGCGAAGGTTGACGCGCACTGTGCGGAAGGGGCGGGGCGGGAGCAGGGTGAGGACGAGATTCTGCTTCCGCTCGTTGGGTTTGAGTTCGATTTTTGTGGCGGCTGACCGGGCGGCGACGCCGGGGTAGTAGGTGGGCGGCGTCTGGTCTGGATAGCGTGTGGAGTGGTGAATGTTCACGCCGAGTAGGAAGCTGCCGCTGGGGAGATTGGTTATCGCAAATTCGCCATTCGGCCCTGTTGTGGGCCGATCGAGGTATCCGGTAATGGCGGGGAAGTGGGGATCTGAATCGATGAGTTCGAGTTCGAGGTTGGCGGCGGGTGTGCCATCTGGACGCTTGACGTTGCCAAAGATGCCGGCGTTGGTGAAGGCGCCGAAGTGGCCGAGGCCGCAGCCGTTGGGTGGTACTTCGATGGCGTGGGCCTTTTGAAACGCGTAGCCGGGGGCCTGGAGGGAAACGGTGTATTTGCCGGGCGGGACATTCTCGCGGCGGTAGGCGCCGTTGGCGTCGGTTCTCAACGTGATGGCGCCGGCGGGGCCTGTGAGCGTGACCGTTGCATGGGGCACGCCGCGCGAATGATCGGTCGGCCAGGCTTCCAGGGCGAACGGACTGGCCTTGTAGTGGCGCAGGATGGAGCCGGCGAGGTACGGATGGAAATCGCCGCGAAGCCGGGCACGGAGATAGGCGATGTCGGTTTCGGCTTCCTCCGCGGGCCGGGTATTTCCACACGTGGCGAAGCGGAATCCGTTGCCAGCGCGTTCGGCATGGACGAAGAAGGGGCGACCGATTATCGCTGTTCCTCCGCCGAGCCCGAGATAGACGCGGATGCTGGTTTCGTTGGGACGCAGGCCGGAGAGGGGCTCTTCGATTTTGAACTGATACCAGGTGTTGGCAAAGTCCGGGTTTTGGTGATCATCGGGATTCTCATTCGTGGCGATGGCGGTGCCGATGAAGGCGACGTCGATTTTCCTGGGGAATTGGCAGAGCGGCGCGCCCGGAGGCGGAGCACACGTGAAGGAGGTTGCTTGGGCAACCGCGGCGAAGGTGAGGAGGGCGAGACAGAGTCTGGTGACCATTCGTTACTCCGAGCAGGCCACGCCGGCGGGGGCTCCGGTGGGGGCGCCCATGCGGATTTTGTCTGATTCCAGGCGGCGGAATTCGATGTGCTGGACCAGCGGCGGCTGGGTGGGGGCGAGGGTGAAGAAGACGCCGATGGGGCCGTTGGCACAGGCGATGTTGAACTGGCCGCGGAGCCAGTTTTCGGGGATGACCGGACTGGCGGTGGCGCAGCGGCCGGCCTCCTTTTTCAGCGCGGCGATTTCGGCGCGGCGCTGGGGGATGGGAGCGTCAAGGAAGAGGTTCATGGCCGCGATTTGGTTGGCTTCGGCGTCGGTCCAGTCGTTCCACAGGTTCCAGATATGGGCGCGCATTTCGGTGAGCGGTTTCGACGGCGGGGCTTCACGCTTTTGGAGGCCTCCGGTTTTGGCGAGGACGTCCCAGGCTTGATTGATGGTCCGGGACGGGCCGGAGTAGGTGAGCGTCGTCATGGCGAAGATGCCGACGCCGTAGTCCGGGAGCCAGGCCATGTACGACCCGAAGCCTGGGAGGCCGCCGCCGTGGGAGACGATGTGGTTGAAGCGGCAATCGGAGGCGATGCGCAGGCCGTAGCCGTAGCCGCTGATGGAGGCCGTGCCGCCGCGAGCGTTGAGGTTGGACGGGGTCCAGAGATGGCTCATTTCGCGGACGGAAGAGCGGCGGATGGGGCCGTTGTCGGCTTCGTCGCGCGGGGGGAAGGCGGCGAGGTGGAAGGCCACGTATTTGCCGAGATCGTTGGCGGTGGTGAGGAGGCCGCCCATGGCGCCGAAGACACCGTGGGGAAGGGGTTGCTCCTCTTCGAAGGTGCCGTCGGGCTTGAGGCGGTAGCCGATGGCGCGGGTCGCCTTCGGCACTTGGGAGAATTCGAAGGTGGAGTTGGCCATGCCGAGTTGGGCGAGGATGTGTTGTTGCACGTACTTCTCGTAGGGCTGGCCGGCGGCGTTGGTGACGATACGGCCGAGGAGGCCGAAGGCGTAGTTTGAGTACTCGTAACGGGTGTCGGGGGCGGTGGAGAAGGGGATGCCGGCGCGGAGCCATTTGTCGAGGTCGGCGTCGCTGGCGCCGAGTTGCTGGTCGCCCCAGGGGTTATCTTCGGGGAGGCCGGCGGAGTGGCTCATGAGATTTCGGATGCGGAGGGGGGCGGTGTCGCGCGTGGGGAGTTCCATGCGGGCGAATTCGGGGGTCCACTTGGCGATGGGGTCTTCGAGGGAGAGCTTGCCTTCGTCGCGCAGTTTGAGGATTGCGAGGGCGGTGAAGCTCTTGGTCATCGATGCGATGCGGAAGACGGTGTTGGCGGTGGCGGGGGCTTTGGTTGTGCGGTCCTGGACGCCGGTGGCGCCGACGTGGGCGAGTTTGCCATCGATGACGACGCCCCAGACGATGCCGGGGACCTTTTCGGCGGCGGCGTAGCGGCGGAAGAGTTGATCGATTTCCGGGAGAGCGGATTGGAGCTTGGCGGTGCGTTGGGGATCGGTGAAGGCGGGGGGCGGGTAGGCGTCGTTGGCGAGGAGGGTGGCCGTGAAGAGGAGGGCGAGGGCGCGCATTTCTATACGATGGCACGGGCGTGGTAGGTTAGCGGCTGTGACTGCGAAAGTTTTGTTTGTGGGGTATCTGGTTTTGACGACTTGGGCGGGAATTGCGCCGCACGACCGGGCGACGTGGTGGGCGGAGAACATCCCGCTGTTTTTGATTGTGATCACGCTGGTGGGGCTGTATTTGCGGGGGTTCGTGTTTTCGGCGACGGCGTATTGCCTGATGGCGGTGTTGCTGTTTTTGCACACGATTGGGGGGCACTATACGTTTGAGCTGGTGCCGTTTGGGTTTGTGACCGAGCTCTTTGGGTTTCAGAGAAACCACTTTGACCGGATTGCGCATTTCAGCGTGGGGTTTTATGCGTATGCGATTGCGGAGAGTTTGGTGAAGACTGGCGCGGTGCGGAGCCGGGTGGTGTTGTTCCTGTTTCCGGTGTTCGCGATTGCGTTTGTGGCTATGGGGTATGAGTTGATTGAGTGGTGGTACGCGGCGTTGGCGGGGGGCGCGAGCGGGGCGGCGTTTTTGGGGAGCCAGGGGGATATTTGGGACGCGCAGAAGGATATGCTGGCCGATACGTTGGGGGCGGTGGTGGCGACGGGGTTGTTCTTCTGGCGAGGGAAGGCCGGAGGCTGATCTTTTTTTTGAACACGTTCAACTTTCCTGTTGACTGCCACCGGCAAACAGGACACACTATTTTTGAACGCGTTCAAATCCAACTGACAGGCTGAAGAATGACCAACTATTTGCGTCTGGCGGCAGGGCTACTGCTCGCTGGACTTTGGACGGCGTTGGGAGTCGCTTTGCTGCGATTCGGCGTTTATGGATGGACTCTGTTCGTGCTGCTTCCGTTCGTGGTGGGCGGAATCACGACGTGGGTGGTTCGACCGGCGACGGGATGGAAGGCAGCGAGGCGAGGGGCGTTGACGGTACTGGTGGCGATGATGCTTTTGCTGGCTGTACGGCTGGAAGGGCTGGTTTGTATCTTGATGGCACTCCCGCTGGCGCTGCCGCTGGGCGCGTTGGGAGCTTTGGTGGTTTACCGGGCCACGGCGCGCGGAGCGGCCGGGCGGGTGCTGCCGATGTTGTTGCTGCTGCCGCCGGCATCGCTGAGTTGGGATGTGCGGGCAACGGCAGAGGTTTACGAGGTGCGATCGGCAGTTACCGTGGCGGCGGCACCGGAAGTGGTGTGGAAGCACGTGGTGCGGTTCCCGGATCTGGCGGCGCCGAAGGAATGGTATTTCCAGGCTGGGCTGGCGTATCCGCTACGGGCCCGCATTGAGGGAGAAGGGCCGGGGGCGGTGCGCTACTGCGAGTTTTCGACGGGGCCGTTTGTGGAGCCGATCGACGTGTGGGATGAACCTCGGCTGCTGGCGTTTCGCGTGACGCAGAACCCGCCGCCGATGCGGGAATGGAGCCCGTATGGGGAGCTGGACGCCGCCCATTTACACGGTTATATGGTTTCAAAACGGGGCCAGTTCCGGCTGACCCGGCTGGACAACGGGCACACGTTATTGGAGGGAACGACTTGGTATCAGCATGGTTTGTGGCCGGGTGGGTATTGGCGTCTGTGGTCGGACGCGATCATTCACCGGATTCACTTGCGGGTGCTGGAACACGTC
>CANIFK010000507.1 GCA_947466555.1 Acidobacteriota bacterium
CGCCCGTGATGATCCCGGCCATACGAGTTCACCTTCGACGGTCCCTGCGCATACGGCGTCCGCCCGAACTCCCCACCCCAGATCACGAGCGTGTCGTCCAGCATCCCCCGCTGCTTCAGATCGGTGACCAACGCCGCCGAAGCCCGGTCAATATCCCGAGCCAACACCGGCAGCTTCTCCGTCAACCCGCCGTGGTGGTCCCACCCGCGGTGATACAGCTGAATAAACCGCACGTTCCGCTCGGCCAGCCGCCGCGCCAGCAAACAGTTCGCCGCAAACGTCCCCGGCTTCCGCGCGTCGTCGCCGTACAGCTTCAACACACTCTCCGGCTCCCCCGACGCATCCACCAGCTCCGGCACCGAAGTCTGCATCCGGTACGCCATCTCATACTGCGCAATCCGCGTCTCAATCTCCGGATCGCCCACCCGTTCCTGCAGCCGTTTGTTCAACGCCGCCAACCCATCCAACTGCCCCCGCCGCTGCTCCCGCGAAATCCCCGGCGGATTCGACAGATGCAACACCGCATCCCCGCCGCCCCGGAACTGCACGCCCTGATACCGCGACGGCAAAAAACCCGCCCCCCACAGCCGCGCCAGCAACCCCTGGTCAGCCATCCCATTGCTCGGCGTCGAATTCAAAACCACAAACGCCGGCAGGTTCTCGTTCTCACTCCCCAACCCGTAATCAACCCACGCCCCCATCGAAGGCCGCCCCGGCAACTGGCTGCCGGTCTGAATAAATGTGATCGCCGGATCGTGATTAATGGCCTCGGTATGCAACCCCCGCAATACGCAGATGTCATCGGCAATGCCACCGGTTTCCGGCAGCAAATCGCTCACCCACTGCCCGGACTTCCCGTACTGTTTGAACCCATACATCGTCGGCATCACCGGGAACCGGTCCTGGTGCGCCACCATTCCCGTAATGCGTTGCGTCCCAAAAATCGAAGGCGGAATATCCTCGTCAAACCGGCCCTTCATATGGGGCTTGTAGTCCAACAAATCCAAGTGCGAAGGCCCGCCCGCCTGGAACAGAAAGATCACCCGCTTGGCTTTAGGAGCAAAATTCGGAAACGCCTTCGGCGCCCCAAGCAGCGTCCCCAAAGCCGCCGTCCCCAACCCAAACCCGGTCTTCGCCAATAGATCCCGTCGTGAAATCGTCATTTCGTAATGACCTCGTCCAAGTTCAAAATCAAGTTCGTCACAGCCGTATAAGCCCCCAACTCCGCCGCCGGAATCGAAGCATCCACCGGCGAAGCCCCCACGCCCAACAACGCCCGCGCCGCATCGGCGTCAGCCTTATAGACGCCCACCATCCGCTCATAAGTAGCCAGCAGCGTCTTCACTTCCAAATCATCCGCCCCCCGCCCCGTCGTCAGCCGGAACGCCCAAGCCACCCGCGAAGCCGGAGACGTCCCGCCTTCCTTCCAAGCCCGCTCGGCCAACTTCCGCGCCGCCTCCACATAAATCGGATCGTTCAACAGCGTCAGCGCCTGCAACGGCGTATTCGTCGTCGACCGCTTCACAATGCAGAACTCCCTATCCGGCGCATCAAAAACGGTAAACGTCGGATGCGGCACCGTCCGTTTCCAGAAGGTGTACAAGCTTCGCCGATAAAGCCCATCCCCCTTCGAATCCACCCACTTCGTCCCCGGATAATCCGCCGCCACTACAATGCCCTTATACAAATCCTTGGTCTGATACGGAAACACCGAAGGCCCGCCCACGTGGTTCTTCAACAACCCGCCAAACTGCAACGCCTGGTCCCGCAGCACCTCCGCCGGCAGCCGGAACCGGGGCCCCCGAGCAAGCAGTCGGTTCTCCGGATCCTTCGCATAGCTCCCCGCCGAATCCCGCCGATAGGTCTCGGAAAGAACAATCTTCTCGACCAGCCCCTTCACATTCCAACCCGAATCCACAAACTCCCGCGCCATCCAGTCCAGCAACTCCGGATGGCTCGGAAACTCGCCCTGCAACCCAAAATTCTCACTCGTCTTGACGAGCCCCAATCCAAAAAACTGCTGCCAAAAACGGTTCACCACCACCCGCGCCGTCAACGGGTGATCGGGCTTGGTCAACCACTGTGCCAACCCCAACCGGTTCCGAGGCGCCCCCGGCGGCCAAGCCCCCAGAATGGACTCCGGCACCCCCGGCTCCACTAAATCCCCCGGCGAATTATAAGCCCCGCGCAACAGCACATGCGTCTCGCGAGGCTTGCCCTTCAACTCCTCCATCACCATCACGGTGGAAACGTTCCGCGCCACCGCCATCCGCTCCTCGCGCAGCGTCTCAAACGCCGGATCAACACTATCCAACCCCGCCACCACCCGAATCTCCGCCGGCGTCAGCGCCCGGTTCCAAGCCGTAGCCCCCGCCACATCGCCAACCCGAAACTTGTAAGCGGAGGGCTTATCCCCCTTCACATCCGGCATCGCCAGTCCATCATTCACAATCCGCGTCGCCACCTCGCGCCCATCCACAAACACACGCACCCAAGCCGCCATCGCCCGCATCGCATCCGGCGCGCTCTTCGCACCCTCGTACAACAACGTCACATGCCGCTCGCGCCCCTCCGTCAACCCCGCCCCCTCCGATACAACCCGGATCGAATACGCCATCAACCGGTCCGCAAACCGGAACTCAATCTCGCCCCCCGCCAGCCGCAAATCCACGCCCCGCCCATACGTCGTCGCCGCCATATTCCGCGTGTAGTCAATCGAACTCACCAGTTCCCGGTCCGCCCCGCCCTTCACCCGAAACGCAAAGGTCACCGGATCGTGCTTGGCAATCATGACGGTCTTGTCCGTGGCCAGCGCCATCCCCTCCGGCACCGCCACCTTCTCCACCGGCCGAACCCGAGGCTTCATCTTCGCAATCTTCTTGTCCAACGCCGCCAGCCTGGAAATCTCCTCCGGCGTCGGCGCCTGAATCATCGGCACCGCATTCGCCACGCGCCCGTCCTCGCCCAACTCCGGCACGTTATTGAAGAACGCAAAAAACTTGTAGTGGTCTTTCTGAGTAATCGGGTCGTACTTGTGGTCGTGGCACTTGGCGCACTCCATCGTCAGTCCCAACCAAGCCATCCCCAACGTCCGAACCCGGTCGGCCACATACTCCACCCGGTACTCTTCCTCAATAATTCCGCCCTCGGAATTAATCACATGGTTTCGCCCAAACCCGGTCGCAATCCGCTGCTCCAGCGTCGCATTGGGCAAAAGGTCCCCCGCCAACTGCTCGGTAATAAACCGGTCATAAGGCATGTTCTCGTTGAACGCCCGGATCACCCAATCCCGCCACCGCCACATCGATCGCGACGAGTCGTTGTTAAACCCGTGCGTATCGGCATACCGCGAAACGTCCAGCCAATCCATCGCCATCCGCTCCCCATACCGAGGCGACGCCAATAGCTTCCGAACAGCCCCCCGATAAGCCTCCTCCCCCTTGGCTTTCACAGCAGAGACAAACAAATCCTGCTCCGCCGGCGTCGGCGGCAACCCCGTCAAATCCAGCGACACCCGCCGCAACCAAACCCCCGGCGCCGCGGCGCCATTCGCCCGAACCCCCTCCGCCTCCAACTTCGCGTTCACAAACGAATCAATCGATCCCCCCGCCTTCCGAACCGGCGGCACAAAAGCCCAGTGGCTCGAATAAGCGCCCCCCTCGGCCACCCACTTCTTCAACACCGCCACCTGCTCCGGAGTCAGCTTCCGGTTCGACCCCGCCGGCGGCATCGACCCATTCGAAACCCTCGCCACCACGCGTTGCAATGAAGCCCCGGCCACATCCAGCCGCACTCCCGCCATGCGCTTCTTGTCATCTTGCCCGTGGCAATGAAAACAGTTCTCCGAAAGGATCGGGCGAACGTCCCGCCCATAGTCCACGCGCTTGTCCTGCGCCATCACGCCCAACGCCGCCAAAATGAACAGCCAATGCATACTGAATCATAATAGCGGGGTGAAGACTTGGAAGTTAACGCTTGAATATGACGGCACCAAATACAGTGGCTGGCAGGAGCAAAACAACGCCCGCACCGTAGCCGGTTCCCTAAGAACCGCCATCGAAGACCAACTAGGCACCCCCATTGAGCTAATGGGAGCCGGCCGCACCGACGCCGGTGTCCACGCCCTCGGCCAGGTGGCCCACGTCAAACTCCGCAAGTCCGATCGCCGCCACCCCCACTACGACCCGGCCTACCTCCTCAAACAGTGGAACGAGCGCCTCCCCTCCGACATCTCGGTCACCGAAGTCGAAGAAGCCCCCGTCTCCTTCCACGCCCGCCATTCGGCGACCGCGCGCACCTACCTCTACCAAATCACCACCAGAAAAACGGCCTTCCACAAGCGCCACGTCTGGTGGATCAAAGACGACCTCAACATCAAAGCGATGCAAACCGCCGCCGAAAAAATGGCCGGCCGCCACGACTTCGTCCGCTTCGCCCAAAAGGACCCAAGCAAACCCAACGAGTCAACCATCGTCTACGTCGACACCGCCGAAGTCACAGCGGATGACCATCTAATCCTCTTCCGCATCGACGCGTCGCACTTCCTATGGCGAATGGTCCGCCGCCTGGTCGGAGTAACGGTAAAGGTAGGCCTAGGCGAAATCACCCAATCCGACTTCGATGACCTGCTCAACGGCAAAGGCGACCCCAAAAAACTAGACGTAGCCGCCTGGACCGCCCCCTCCGCCGGCCTCTTCCTCGAATCCGTCCGCTACTGACCCCCGCCGGGGACACTCTAATCCCCAGTCCGAAAAATCCCCCTTGTCCAAGACAAAGAGTGTCCCCCTGCCCGCACCCCCCAACATAAC
>CANIFK010000508.1 GCA_947466555.1 Acidobacteriota bacterium
CCGGGGTTGCGACGACCGGGGCGGGGGATTGGGCGACGGTTCGGATGGTATAGGCGATGGCGAAGAGGGCGATGATTGTCAGCAGCACCCAGAGGAGGGGCTTGTTGTTGGCGGGCGGCGGCGGTGTGGTTGGGGTGATGACTTCGAGCGGGGTGGCTGGGGCGGATGGCGGGGCGTCGGCGTCGGCACGGTCGACGGTGATGGCGTATTTGCCGAGGGCGAGGCCGATGCGGGTGGGACGATCCTGGCCGGGGCCGGCGTAGTAGGCCTTCAGAGAGCGGCGGAGTTTGTGGATTTCGACGCGGACGATGGCTTCGCGTTTGGGGTCGAAGTCCGGACCGCGGCCGAGGGCGTCGACGGCGATGGCGAGTTCCTTGGCGGACTCCTCGCCGCGAAGGTGGAGTTGGCCGAGGTAGCCAAGGATGAGACCCTGGTTGGTCTTGCGGCCCAGCACTGTTTCCAACAGGTGGTCCAGTTCTGTAGAGAACTCGGTTTGTGGATTAACGCGATCCTTTGTGACGCTCATTCGAACAATTAACACCCCTGTGTTATCTACGTCTTAGAAGATTAACATTCTCAGCAACCCCATGTTGCTTGCGTACCTACCCCTAACCCCGGCATGCTCGATAGGATATGCTTCTGTCTCGACCCATACCTCGTTGTCTACCGGGCACGCAGCTAGTGCTGTTGGCTTGTCTCAGCGGACTTGGTTTGTTTGCCCAAACCAGTACGATCCAAGGAACCATTACCGACCCATCGAATGCAGCAATCCCCAACGCTAAGGTGGTGGCTGTTGACGAGGGGAAGAAGATTGTCGCACGTGAGACGACGGCGGGGATCGACGGGACGTTTTCGTTGCGGCCGTTACTGCCGGGCAAGTACACGGTGAAAGTGGAAGTGACCGGGTTCAAGCCGTTGGAGCGCCGGGAAATTGTGGTGGATCAGAACCAGGCGTTGAACCTGGGCGTGATCACGCTCCAGGTCGGGGCGACGACGGATTCGGTGCAGGTGGAGGCGACGGTGCCGCTGGTGGAAACGTCGACGGCGCAGAAATCGTTCGTCATTGACGCACGGCAGGTGACGCAGTTGGCGCTGAATGGGCGCGACTTTCAGTCGTTGATCAAGACGCTGCCCGGGATTGTGTCGAACGATAAATCGGATTTCCGGTTGGCGTTCAATAATACGGATGCGTTTAACGTGAACGGGTTGCGCGGGTCGATGAATAACGTGTACCTGGACGGTTCGATTAACACCGATGTGGGCGCGAATGACGGGCAGTACACGCAGATTTCTCTCGACGCGGTGAGCGAGTTCAAGGTGCAGACGTCGACGTTCAACGCCGAGTTCGGCCGGAACCCGGGTGTGATGATCTCGATTAACACCAAGAGCGGCGGGACGCAGTATCACGGGACGCTGTATGAGTTCATGCGCAACAATGCGCTGGACGCCCGGTTCCCGTTCGACACGACGGGCAAGACGGCGAAGCTGCGGTTTAACCAATATGGCGGAAACTTCAGCGGACCGATTGAATTCTTGCCGGGCTTGTCGACGAAGAAGGACAAGAAGATGTTCTTCTTCTTCAACTATGAAGGGACGCGGGCGGTGCGGCCGTTGGGCGGCACGTTTGTGGACATTCCGAGCGCGGCGACGTTGACGGGCGATTTGAGCGGGTTGTACCGGAATGGCTTCATTCTGGACAACAGCAACCAGCCGACGAACTTCCGGAACGGGCAGATCTTTAAGCCCGGTTCGCTGGTGCGCGGGGCCGGTGGGCGCATCATCGGCGGTGATCCTTACATCAATAATCAGATTCCGCAGGCGGAATGGTCGCGGAACGCGGGTGGCTTCTTGAAGCTGTTGGCGCTGCCGAACCGGGCGGGCGCGACGCCGACGCCGAACCTGCCGGAGCAGGTGCGGTTGCCGTTCCAGAACTCCTATGGGTTCAACAAAGACGCGGAGGTTTTGCGGTACGACTGGGCGATCAGCCCGAAGGCAAACTTCTTCTTCCGCTGGGCGGACGATGCGCAGAACGAGACGAATTTGCTAGGTATCTTTGCGACCACGCCGTATCCGGTGGCACCGCAGTTCCGCGCCAAGCCGGGTTCGTCCTGGAGCTGGAACATGATCAACGTGTTGTCGCCGACGACGACGAATGAGGCTGTTTTCACGTACAACCATTTGACGCAGGTGGTGGACATTACCGGCGACACGCCGCAGGCCAACTACGACGCCAAGGCGCTGGGCTTTACGTTCCAGGAGCCGTATCCGAGTTCGAACCTGCGCAACCGGTATCCGCGGTTTAACTGCGGGATCGGGAATTGCGGATTTGGCGCGTTTTCCAGCGGCTGGCTGAGCGAGGGGAAGACGTTCTCGTTCACCGATAATTTCACGAAGGTGATGGGTAAGCACACGTTGAAGACTGGCTTCTTCTGGAACCGGAACGACAACGGGCAGCAGCCGTCGTGGACGGAATCGCCGAACTTTAACTTCGGCTCGTCGACGGACAATCCGCTCGATACGGGCAACACGTTCGCCAATATGTTGTTGGGGAACTACACGTCGGTGACGCAATCGAACGGACGGTTCTTCGGGACGTTCCGGTTCTACGGCGCTGAAGCGTTTGTGCAGGATTCGTGGAAGGTGAACCGGAAGCTGACGGTGGAGTACGGCATTCGCTGGCACTACTATGGCCCGACGTTCTCCTACGGCAAGTATCTGCAGAACTATTTTGATCCGCGGCTGTACAAGACGGCGGACGCGGCGCGGCTGGACACGACGGCCGGGCTGCGGTTTGGCAGCATCATCGGCGGCAATCCGTTCAACGGCATGATTGAAGAGAACCAGAACGGTGTGCCGAAGGGGTTCCTGAAGCACCGGTTCAACAACTGGGGTCCGCGGTTGGGGATTGCGTGGGATCCGATGGGCGACGGGAAGATGTCGATCCGCGCGGGCGGCGGCGTGTTCTACGAACGCATCCGGCAGAACACGATCAACTTCGACGGGCTGGGCAATCCGCCGCTGCTGTACAACCCGACGATCGCGGCGGGCAAGGTGGACGCACTGTCGCCGGCGGTGGTGCAGGGCGGCTTACGCTTCCCGGTGGGCATCTCGGCTGTCGACGCCGAGGGGCAGATTCCGACGGTGTATTCGTGGTCTTTGAGCTTGCAGCGCGAGCTGGGGCGGAAGACGGCGATCGACGTTTCCTACATCGGCAACATGGGCCGCTACCTGCTGTACCGGCGCGACCTGAACCAGTTGCCGCTGGGGACGACGCTGCGGCCGGGCGTGCTGGCGGGCGTGAACAACCTGACGAACGCGCTGCGTCCGTATCAGGGCTACACGAACGTGAACACGAACGAATTCGGCGCCGTTAGCAACTACAACGGGTTGCAGATGCGGTTGTCGCGCCGGTTCGCGAAGTCGTTTACGGGGAACGTGAACTACACGTGGTCGAAGGCGATGGGCGATTCGGATAACGACAGCAACTCGATTGGCTACACCTATGACCGGGCTCGCGAGTATGGGCTGTTGAGCTTCGATCGCATGCACGTTTTGACGATGGACTTTGTGTATGAGCTGCCGAGCTTTGTGAAGAACAATTCGTTTGGGAAGCACATCTTGAACGGCTGGCAGTTTAACGGGATTGCGCGTATGTGGTCGGGGAATCCGCAGACGATTACTTCGAACCAGAATACGGGTACCCTGGGTGGCGGGCAGCGCGCCGATTACGGCGGCGCGGCCATTGAGCCGACCACGCGGGACCGCTACAACTACTTCAACATCTTCGCGTTCACGCGGCCGCAGGAAGGCACGTTGGGGAACCTGGGCAAGAACTCCTTGCGCATTCCGGGGATCAACAACTGGGATCTTTCGCTGTTCAAGAATACGAAGATCACTGAACGGGTGGCGTTGCAGTTCCGGTTTGAGACCTACAACTCCTTCAACCACACGCAGTGGGGCGGGGTGAGTTCGGGGATCAATCCGCCGAACCCGGGCCAGCCTTTGACCGAGGCGACGCGCGGTAACGCGGGGCAGATCACCGATACTCGTGACGCGCGTTCGATCCAGCTGTCGCTTAAACTGTTGTTCTAATGTTTGTTCGTTTCGTGGCCGCCTGTTTAGTCGGCGTTTTGTGGGGGCAGTCTTCGCAGCCTGCCCCGCAAGCGCAGTTTGAGCAGGCGGCCTCTGCTTTGCAGCGGGGGGATTTGGGGGCGGCGGAGCGGTTGTTTTCCGCCTTTGTGACGGGGCAGCCGCGGCATGTGGGTGGGTTGGGGAATCTGGGGGTTGTGTATTCGCGGCAGGGGTTGCCGGCGAAGGCGGCGGAGGTGTGGGAACGGGCGTTGCGATTGGCTCCGGGCGACCCGGGGTTGCGGACGAATTTGGGGTTGGCTTATTTACGGCTGGAGGAGTATGGAAAGGCGCGGGGGGTGTTGGAGCCGGTGGGGTCGGCGCAGGGGCGGGAGTTGTTTGCTACGGCGTTGTTGTATGGCGGGGATGCCGCGGGGGCTGCGCGTGTTTTGGAGGGGTTGGGGACTGCGCCGGGGGTTGTTTATTTGCGGGCGGTTTGTGCGTTGAAATTGGGCCGGAAGGACGAAGCGGCGGGGTTGTTTGGTCAGTTGGTGGATGGGGCGCTGGGGGCGGACCAGGTGGCGTTTTTGCGGGGGAAGGCGGCGTATGAGACGGGGTCGTTTGAAGAGGCCTTGGAGAGTTTGCTGGCGGTGAAGGGGGCGTTGCCGGGGTTGGCGTTGGAGTTGGGGAAGGTGTATGTTTCGCTGCGGGATGCGGGGCGGGCGGAGGAGCGGTTGCG
>CANIFK010000509.1 GCA_947466555.1 Acidobacteriota bacterium
CGCTGTTTATTTGGAGCCGTTTAGCCAGCCGGCTACTCAACCGTCCAGAAACTCTGTGGCGGCCAAATCAGACGTAACGTGTTGAAAACAATGAAAACGTAGTACAGGGTACCTACCCGTTAGTCCTACCATCAATCAATAAAAATGTAACTAGGTTTGAGTACTTCCAGTTGAGTGACCGAAGCAGGCCCGATAAGCAAACTGAGGTTGTCCCCCAGAAACCTCGGAGTAAACAATGCCTGGTAGTTTAGTCACCCTGATCGTCCCTTGCTACAACGAAATCGACGGCCTCCCCCAGTTGATGCGTCGCCTGACCGCGATGCACGATGCCGGGCAGATGACGGGGTGGGAAGTTTTGTTCGTCAACGATGGGTCGAAGGACGGCACGCGGGAAGCACTGAACGCGATTGCGAAGGATCATAATTGGATTCGCGTCGTGCATCATCCTTCCAATAAGGGTCTGGGCGCGGCGGTTCGCACCGGCTTTGCCAACGCCATCGCCCCGATCGTCTGCACGATGGACAGCGATTGCACGTTTGCTCCGGAGAAGTTGCCGCAGATGGTGCGGATCCTGCAGGAAGGCGCCGACATCGTCACCGCCTCCCCGTGGCACCCCGAAAGCGGCGCCGGTTCGGTGCACCCCGTGCGCAAGGTGTTGAGCCAAGGCGCCAGCTGGGTCTACCGCGGCATTCTGGGCAACGAAGTGCACAGCTTCACGCCGATGCACCGCGCCTACCGCCGGGAAGTCGTCAAGAAGGTGAAGTTCAATTCCGACGGTTTCGCCGCCATCGCCGAAATCATGGTGCGCGCCATGTTCCACGGTTTCCGCGTGAAGGAACTGCCGATGCCGGTCGACCGGCGCCAGTTCGGCGAATCGAAAATCAATATTTTTCAATCGGTTACGGCTCATCTGTCGCTGATGCGCCTGGCCGGGTGGACGACGTTCACCATGTGGGCGGACGCCAAACTGGCCAGTGGCCGGTTCGTGATTGAAGAGTAGTTCAGGCTACGGCAATTCTGGTCGAAGAGAAGGGGGAGATCATCATGAACGCGTCCAAAGGCAATGTCGCAGTACTCGGCGGAGGGATCTCCGGCCTCGTCAGCGCCTACCGGCTGTTGCAGAAGGGCAACCGGGTCACTCTTTTCGAAGCGTCTGACGAACTCGGCGGCCTCGGCGGCACCTTCCAGCACGAAGGCCACACGATGGAGCAGTTCTACCACGTGATGATCAACACCGACGAAAACCTCCTCGGCCTTCTGGCCGAACTCGGGCTTTCGGACGAAACCACCTGGAAAGAAACCAAAATGGGGTTCTTGTACGGACAGGAACTGTTTCCGTTCAATACCCCGCTCGACCTGCTTTGCTTCGGCGGGCTCAGCCTGACCGGCCGCATCCGCACCGCCCTCGGCGGCGCCTACATCGCCAAGTTCCTCAATGATCCCAAGGGTTTAGACAAGATCAGCGTCTCCGAATGGCTGGAAGGCATCTTCGGCGCCGAGGTGTTCGCCCAACTGTGGCGCCCGCTGCTCCGCGCCAAATTCGGCGATATGTACGACAGCGTCCCCGCCTACTGGTTCTGGACGCGCCTGCGCCGCGAAAAGGGTTCCACCAAGGAAGTGAAAGGGTACGTCAACGGCGGGTATCGCCGCATTGCGGACCGCCTGCGCACCGAAATTCGCCGGATGGGCGGCGTCATCCGCCTCCGCACCGCCGTTTTCGCCATCCAGGAATGTCCGCAGGGCATCCAAATCAGCGCCGAAGGGCGTTGGGAAACCTTCGATTCCGCGGTTTCCACCCTCCCCCTCCCGATTCTGCGGCAGCTCTGCCGCGGCCGGCTGGAATCGGTGGTCCCGCAGCAAAAAGTCCCGTATCAGGGTGTGGTGAACGCCGTAGCGATTCTGAAGAAGCGTCTCCAGCCCAACTACTGGAACGCCATCGTGCAAAAGGGCTTCCCGTTCCAGGGCCTGGTCGAAACCACCCATGTCGTGCCGGAAACCCAGACCGGCGGCCGTCATCTGGTCTATCTGCTGAACTACTGCGGTAAAGACAGCGAAATGTATAACACTGTCGACGGCGACATTAAGTTCCAGGCGCTCAAGGCGATGCGGGCATTCAACCCGAAGTTCAATCAAGACTGGGTGGAAGACATCCGCGTCTTCCGCGCCCCCTATGTGGAACCGGTTTGGCCGCTCGGCTATCAGAACAGCAAGCCGCGCATGCGGTGCGGCGATAGCCGCCTCTATCTCGCCACCACGGCTCAGTGCTATCCCCAGGTGAATTCCTGGAACACGATGGTCGGTATCGCCAACGATGTCGCCTCCCGGATGCAGTTCGACATGGACACCGTCAACGGCGAAGCGACCGAAGCGGCGCAAGATCTCGTCGCAGTTTCCTAAAGAGATTTCATCAAAAGGACGATAAGTCCTTGTGGTTGTAACAACTGGCTATGCAGCCGTCGCGCTGCATTTGGATTCCATGGCACAGGCCGCCGGCTACCCGGCGAACTATGTCGATCCTACCTATCGCCAAGTGATGGACCGGTTTCTCGATCTCGGCCAGGAGTTTCGTTTCAAATACTCGCTGTACGCCATCGGCCGGGATCTCGAAGACACGCACGCCTGTGACCGGCTGGCCGCGTTGGCCCGCGACGGCCACGAAATCGGTAACCATACCTGGAACCACTACACGGATCTGGGCGCGCTGCCCATCGCCGAAATGCGCGAAGAAATCGTCCGCACGCATGAACGGCTGGTGGACGCGGTGGGCGTCACCCCGCGCGGCTTTGTCTCGCCGGCCTGGTGCTATTCCGAACGGCTCATGCGGCTGCTCGGCGAGCTCGGCTACCGCTACGACATGAGCCTCTTCCCCTCCCTGCTCTACTATCCGTTCGTCGTCAAAAACGCGCTCAACCACCTCGGCCACTCCGAAAAACTCCGCCGCGTGCTGAACCGGCGGGATTGGCTGCAGCCCATCACCGGCTCCCGCGAACCGTATGTCAGTGAAGGGGTCACAGTCCTTCCCGTGCCCACCACACCCGGGCCGCTGGGCATGGCCGTCTGGCACACCACCGGTTTCCTGCTGGGCTGGGAGCGCCACTACGCCTTGCTCCGCGCCGCCGTGCGGGCGCGCCGGTTCTTCTATTACGTCGTCCACCCGGCAGATCTCACCTGCGACGAAGACTTCTCAGGCACCGAAAAAATGCATCTGGAGCGCGCCGGCGGTAACCGGGAAGAAAAAACCGAATACCTCCGCAAAAGCCTCGCCGTCATCGCCGAAGCCAATCGCGATTGGGTAACCATGGGCCGCATGGCGGAACTCGCCCGTGCCGAAATGACCGTCCCCGCCTCCGCCGCGGCCCGCCAAACCGTGCGAGGATAGCGTTCCCGACTAGGCCGCGCTATGCTGGCCGCAGAAGGGAATTCCCCACGTGCTCGACCGTCTCACCCTCGCCGCCGGCAATGTCGATAGCCAGCCCGGCGCCACCTCCCAGAACATCGAAAAGATCTTCCACCTGGCCAACCGCGCCGCCAACGCCCACGCCAAACTCCTCCTCCTCCCGGAGCTCTCCCTCACCGGCTTCCTGCCCAATCACCCGGAGGGCAACCACGCCGCCTGGCTCCGCGACGCCCTTGCCCTGGCCCGCCAAACGGCCGAACGGCTCGACGGCTCGGCCGTCAAAACGCTCACCATGATGGCGCAGCAGATCGGCCTCTACATCTCCGCCGGGGTCCTCGAAGACGCCGGCAACCTGCTCTACAACACCCAAATCCTGGTCGGCCCCCAAGGCCTGATCGGCGCCTGGCGCAAAATGCACGTGCCGATGTTCGAAATGCCGTTCTACAACGGCGGCCCCGGCCCCACCGTTGTCCAGACGCCCCTAGGCCGCCTCGGCGCCAATATCTGTTTCGACGCGCTCCTCCCCGAATCCACCCGCCTACTCGCCGTCGAAAACGTGGAAATCGTCCTCTTCCCCTTCGCCGCCGACCCCCCGCCGGTCACCCGCGCCGGCTGGGCCGCCTGGGCCGGTCCCGCCCTCCGCGCCCGCTGTCAGGAAAACGGCGTCTTCGGCATCGCCTGCAACTACCTCGGCCACGTCAAAGCCGCCGGCGTCGAACAGACCTTCCCCGGCGGCGCCATGATCGTCGGCCCCCGCGGCGAAATCCTGGCCGAACAGGCCGACGGCGACCTCCTCATCCACGAACTCAACGGCGACGATCTCCGCGCCGCCCGTTCCGAACCGGAATACCTATTCCGTTTCCGCCGCCCCGAACTCTACGGCCCCCTAGCCCGCTAACAAACGCAATATTGTGGTGTCAGACACCTCATTTTTTTCCGTAATACGTACTACCGCGCTAACCGCTCCACCGCCCCCAACGGCACACGCAGCAACACAATATCCTCCATGTTCTCCGCATGGATCACATACAAATACCCGCCCTGCTCCAGCAACTGCGGATAGTGATATCCGGCATACCCCGGGTCCTTCCCGCCATACCGGTACACCGTCGGCGCATCCCGTAGAACCGCCTGCCCCGAAAAAATCCGCCCATCCCGCGATACCGATAAACTCAATGGAATCCGCACCCCCGACGGGTTCGGGTTCGACGCCATCACATACAACCCGCTCCGCAATCGCAGCACATTACACTTCGCCATCGCGTCCGGGAAATCCGTCTTCACCGGTGTCGACCACGTCCCCCCGCCATCCCGGCTGAACGCCCGGAACAACCGCCGCGACCGGTTTCCATCCCGGAAAACAGCCGTCAAAACCCCATCCGGCAGCGCATACCAAATCGGCTCGTC
>CANIFK010000510.1 GCA_947466555.1 Acidobacteriota bacterium
CCGTCCGCCGCGCCCGGTTCATCCGGTACCGGATCTCCACCACATCAGCCGTCTGGAACAGCTGCTCCAACCGCGCCGCCCCCTGCACTCGCTCGGCTCCAAACATCCGCTGCAGCGCGTGGTTCACCGTTTGAATCCGCCCATCCGCCGACACCGAAATCACGCCCGTCGGAATCGATTCCAGAATCGTTTCCGTAAACCGCCGCCGCGCCTCCAGTTCCCGGCTCGACGACTCCAAATCCTGCGTCATCTCATTAAACTGCCGAACCAGCGTGGCCAACTCGTCCACCGCGCCCACCTGAATCCGGTGCCGCAAATTCCCGCGCCGCACCTCCCGCGCCGCTTCCAACAACGCCGCAATCGGCACCGTAATCTGCCGCGCCAAAAACAGCGCCACCCAAGTCGCCACGAACAAAATGAACAGCGTAATCAACGCCAGATACAACAGGTAAAACCGCCGCGTCTCCTGCCGGTCCAACCCCAGTTGGCTATACTCCGCCACGTACCCGGAAATCTCCCGCTCTTTCTGGTCCAGGTCCACCGGCATGTGGTTCGTCAACACCAGCCGCCCGCCCGTCCGGATCGCCGCCACCTCCACAATCCGCCGCGCCGAATTCGAACGGTTCCGCGCGTCCCACGAACACACCGTCAGCTTCCCCCGCGATGGCGATTCAATGTGCACTTCCACAATGTCGTTGTCATCGCAAAGCTTCTCAAACAGATCACTATTCGCCGGCCCGCCGTGCGCGAACACTTCAATCTCCGGCAGCCCCGCCAGCCAGTTCGCCTGCGCCCGCGCGCGGATCTGCGATTCAGTCGCCAGCGCCAAACCCGTATCCGTCAACGCCAGCTTCACGTTCTCCGCCGGCCGCGAGAACCACTGCTTGATGTTCATGTTCAGCACCTGGTAGCTCCACAGCACCATGAACAACACCGGCAAAAACGACAGCAGCAACGCACCCGTCACCAGCTTCGTTTTAATCCGCGACCCTTCGCTATCCCGGCTCCGCTCGATGTACAGCTTCACCATCAGCCGGAACAGCATGAACGCCAGCCACACCATCAGCAGGAACACCAACGTCGACATCGCCCAGTACAGATAGACCTGTCCCACGTTGGCCGGTCCCAACTTGCCCATGTTAAATGAGCCTTGCCAAATCACGAGGCCAACCAGTATCAGCAACGTGACAACGGCCGCCGCATTAAGCAGACGCTTCCGCATGGATAGACTAATTATAGGCGTTAAGTTCAAAAGAGTTAACGGCTTTTCCAGGCCTTCTCAATCACCGGCCGGATAATCGCCGCAAACTCCACATACGCCGGCGCCAGGAAGTGCAGCATGTCCTTCTGGTACAGCTCCACCCGCGGCTCCCCGTTCTTGTCAAATAGCGCCGGATTCACGTCGATGTACGCCAGCCGCGGATCGGTCTTTGATCGCTTTTCCACCATCGCATTCGCCGCGTCCACCACGTCCCAGAACGCCTTCTTCTGCGGCGCACGGTTAATCGAAACGTAGAAAATCTTCGTCCCCGGCAGCTTCGCGTGCACCCGTTCGATGAACTCGAAATACCGCCCCGCAATCGTCTCCGCCGGGATCTTCGCGTTCACATCATTGCTTCCGCAGTAATAGACAATCATCCGCGGCTCATACGGCAGCACCACCCGGTCCATGTAGTGCAAAATGTCGTTCGTCTGCGACCCGCCAAACGCCCGGTTGAACACCGGCAAAGGCGCCATCTGCTCGGCCACATTCGTCCACTGCCGGAAGATGCTGCTGCCGATAAACAAAATCCCGCCCTTCGCCGGCGCGGCCACTTTGTCCTGCTCCTCAAACGCCGCAATCGCCGCCGCAAAGCGCTCCGGCTTCGCGCCCTGGCCCCAGACCGACAGCGTCAGCAAACCCATCAGGATGAGTCGAATCATCATCCCAACTACTCTATAGGAATATGTCGAGCAGTCTCTTCTCCCCCCTCCCCATCCGCGGCGTCACCCTCCCCAACCGCATCGCCGTCTCGCCCATGTGTGAATATTCCGCCGTCGATGGCTTCGCCAACGATTGGCATCTGGTCCACCTCGGCTCCCGCGCCTCCGGCGGCGCCGGCCTCGTCATGGTGGAGGCAACAGCCGTCGAACCCGCCGGCCGCATCACCTTCGGCGACCTCGGCCTCTGGAGCGACGCCCACATCGAACCCCTCCGCCGCATCGTCACGTTCCTCAAATCCCAAGGCGCCGTCCCCGCCATCCAACTCGCCCACGCCGGCCGCAAAGCCAGCTGCGAACTCCCCTGGAACGGCGGCCTTCCCATCGCCCCCGGCCAACCCAACGGCTGGCAAGTCGTCGCCCCCAGCGCCATCCCTTTCCGTGACGGCGACCCCGTCCCCCACTCGCTCACCACCGCCGAAATCGAAGCCCTGATAACTGCCTTCGCCTCCGCCACCCGCCGCGCCCTCGCCGCCGGTTTCGAGGTCATCGAAATCCACGGCGCCCACGGCTATCTCATCAACGAATTCCTCTCGCCCATCGCCAATCTCCGCCAGGACGAATACGGCGGCAGCTTCGACAATCGCACCCGTTTCCTCCGCGAAATCACGCAAGCCGTCCGCGCCGAAATGCCGGACCACCTCCCCCTCTTCCTCCGCATCTCCGCCACCGATTGGGTCGAAGGCGGCTGGACGATTGAAGACTCCGTCCAACTCGCCCGCCACGTCCAACCCCTCGGCGTCGATCTCATCGACACCTCCTCCGGCGGCAACGCCCTCCACGCCAAGATCCCCGTCGGCCCCGGCTACCAGGTTCCGCTCGCCGCACAGATCCGCCGCGACGCCAAAATCCTCACCGGCGCCGTCGGCATGATCACCGAACCCCAACAGGCCGAAGACATCCTCCAATCCGGCCAAGCCGATCTCATCCTCATCGCCCGCGAACTCCTCCGCGACCCCTACTTCCCCATGCGCGCCGCCCAATCCCTCGGCGTCCCTGTCGAAGCGCCAAATCAATATCTCCGCGCCTGGCCCGGGAGTACCGCCCGCTCCGCTAAATGAATTTCCCTCAATCTGGCCTGAATTTACTTGTTTACCCCCTTCTTGATCCCGTAAGCTTGCCCCAACTGTTCTCGCTTTATCGCCGTAACCGGCACCTGTATTGGGCGTAGGAAATTCCAGGTTGAGGGTCACATGCGTCAAGTACTAGCCGGGCTTTGTTTGCTCGCGTCCGTCGTTTCCGCGCAGGAGTTCCGCGCCACCATCAGCGGTCGGGTTACCGATACGCAGGAAGCCGCCATCAGCGGCGTGAAGATCGTCGCCGTCCAAATCGGCACCGGGTCAAAATCGGAGACCGTCTCTGCCGCCGACGGCCTCTACACCCTCCCCTTCCTCGCCCCCGGAAGCTACCGCCTCACCGCGGAAAATGCGGGCTTCAAACGCTACATGCGTGACAACTTCGCCGTCGGCGCCAACGAACGCCTCGCCGTCGATATCCAGCTCGAAGTCGGCGCCGTCACAGACACCATCAACGTCACCAGCGAAGCCCCGGTTCTCAACACCGCCTCCGCCTCCACCGGCCAGGTCATCGCCTCCGCGCAGATTGAAAACATGCCCGTCAGCGGCCGCACCCCGCTCGCCCTCGCCCAACTGGCCTTCGGCGTCGTGCCCAACACCGATCCCCGCTTCACCCGCCCTTTCGACAACGGCGGCCCCGCCGGCTTCTCCATGGGCGGCGCCCCCGCGCAGGTCAACGAACTGCTCATCGATGGCGCCCCCGATAACACCGGCAACCTCCGCGTCGCCTACAATCCCCCCATGGATGCCGTCGCCGAAGTGAAGGCCGAAAGCTTCCAGGCCGACGCCGCCTACGGCCACTCCGGCGGTGGCACCGTCAACGTCATCACCCGCTCCGGCGGCAATGCCTTCCACGGCACCCTCTACGAGTTCAATCAGAACTCCGCCTTCAACGCCACGCCCTTCTTCACCAACAAGTCCGGCGCCAAGAAACCCGTCTCCCGCTTCAACCAGTACGGCGGTTCTTTCTCCGGCCCAGTGCGCATCCCCAAACTCTTCGATGGCCGCAACAAGGTCTTCTTCCTCTTCGCCTACGAAGGCGTGAAGGACGCGCTCCCCGCTCCCACCATCTCCACCATGCCCACCGAAGCCCAGCGCGGCGGTGATTTCTCGGCCCTCCTTCGCGTCGGCCCCGTCTATCAGGTCTACGATCCCCTAACCGGCACCGTCGCCGCCGGTGGCCGCATCGCCCGCACGCCCTTTCCCAACAACACCATCCCCTCCAACCGCATCTCGCCCATCGCCAAAAATTACCTGCAGTATTACGCCCTGCCCAATCAAGCCGGCCAGGCCAACGGCCAGGCCAACTTCCTATCCAATACCGACGGCGAACGCAATCGTTTCTATAACGTCATCGGCCGCCTCGACGTCAACATCTCCGACCGTCACAAGCTCTTCTTCACCGCCCGCAACAACCTCCGCGTTGGCTCCGGCGGCAACGGCTTCGGCAAGTCCGTCTACGACAACCCCACCGCCGGCAACTACCTCCAACGCCTCAACTGGGGCACCACTCTCGACGACGTCTACACCATCAGCCCCACGTTCCTCATGAACACCCGGCTCAACTGGACCCGCTTCGTCGAGCCGCTCACCAACTTCTCCCTCGGTACCGATTCCACCTCCCTGGGCCTCCCCGCCTATCTCTCCGCCAACGCGCCCTTCAAGGTCTTACCGCGCGTCTCTTTCTCCGCCTTCACTGCTCTCGGCGACACCGGCGGCGTCCAGTTCCCCTTCGACATCTATCAGA
>CANIFK010000511.1 GCA_947466555.1 Acidobacteriota bacterium
GCACCGGCCACCTTGCCGATTACCCCCTCCGGCTCCACCCCGATCTCACCAAACCCGCCCCCTTCCCCATCCTCCACGAGTCCACCCCCGTCCGCATGGACCTCACCCACAGCGCCTGGAGCGACATCTTCTTCCTGGCCATGGACTACCCCGAAGGCGCCCGCGTCATCAACATTTCCGTCGATCTCGCCGTCCGCGGTGCCGGCCAGTCCCCGCGCCCGCCCGTCGAGAGCTTCCTCCGCGTCATCGACGAACCCGTCCTCCGCCTCGTCAGTGTCGATCTCGGCGCCTCCGCCGACGTCGCCTCCCTCGAAGAACTCTTCGATTTCGCCCGTGACTATCTCGGCCTCCTCAAAGCCGCCGTCATCGCCAGCGGCCTCATCCCCGGCGGCATGGAAGGCTCCGGCCAGTCGCTCGCTGCCATCCTCGAATGCGTCACCGGCCGCCCCGGCTGCGGCATCGAAATCGTCAGCCAGGTCAACGACATTCCCAAGGGCAGCCGCTTCGCTGTCAGCACCAACCTGCTCGCCAGCCTCATCGCGCTCTGCATGCGCGCCACCCGCCAAATCCGCACCCTCACCGGCCCGCTCGATGAGGACGACCGCCGCATCGTCGCCGCCCGCGCCATCCTCGGCGAATGGCTCGGCGGCTCCGGCGGTGGCTGGCAGGACTCCGGTGGCGTCTGGCCCGGCATCAAACTCATCGCGGCCGAAGAGGCCGTCCCAGGCGACCCCGAACATGGCGCCAGCCGCGGCCGGCTCCTCCCGCGCCACCGCCAAATGTCGGACGTCCCCGCCGAAGCCCGCCGCAAACTCGAAGCGTCCCTCGTCCTCGTCCACGGCGGCATGAGCCAGGACGTCGGCCCCATTCTCGAAATGTGCACGGAGCGCTACCTCCTCCGTTCCGGCCCCGAATGGCAAGGGCGCCAGCAGGCCATCCAGATTCTCGATCAACTCGCCGACGCCCTTCGCCAAGGCGACATTCAAAAGCTCGCGACCCTCACCCAAGCCAACTACGACGGCCCCATCCAGGCCATCATCCCCTGGGCCGGCAACGCCTACACCGAGGCCCTCATCGCCGCGTGCCGCCAACAGTTCGGCGCCGATTTCTGGGGCTTCTGGATGCTCGGCGGCATGTCCGGCGGCGGCATGGGCTTCGTCTTCGCCCCCGAAGCCAAGCCCGCCGCGTTAGCGGCCATGCCCAACATCCTCGCCACCGCCAAAAGCGCGATGCAGACCAGCTTCCCCTTCGCCGTGGAACCGGTCGTCTACGACTTCGCCGTCAATGAGAACGGCACCGTCGCCGAACTCCGTACCGGCAACGATGCACTCCTCAGCATCCCGTATTACCTCTTCCGTGCCCCTGCCGATCTCCGCCAGGAAACCCGCCTCCTCTCCGCCGAACGCCGCGCCGAGCTCGCCCGTTTCGCCCATACCCACCGCGATCAAACCGAGGCCCTGTTCGACCGCATGATCCCCCGCGATTCGGCCTCCACCTCCACCGCCGAATCAAACGTCTATACCCTCCTCAACGAAAACGGGTTCGACGCTGCCGCCCACGAACAGCTCCGTGCCGACTACCGCGCAGGCCGCATCGGCCTCGCCCAGAACCGCCTCCCGGCCAATACCGTCATCGAGGACGTGCGCGAAGAACACGTCGCCCAAATCAGCGAATCCCACCAGCCCGCCGGCCACGCCGCCATCGCCTGCCACCAACTCGCCGTCATCACCATGGCCGGCGGCGTTGGCAGCCGTTGGACCAAAGGCGCCGGCGTCGTCAAGGCGCTCCACCCCTTCCACCGCTTCGGCCCCAAATACTGGAGCTTCCTCGACATCCAGCGGGAAAAGGCTCGCCAGGCCGGAGTTCCCCACGTCGTTACGACAAGCTACCTGACCTACGCCCCCATCGCCGCCACCGGCGCCAACGTCTCCCAAGGGCGTTCCATCGGTCTCCGCATGGTCCCCAAGTTCGCCGACCTCCGCTATCTCTGGGAAGTTCTCCCCCAACAGCAACTCGACGCCCAGAAGCAGAAGGTCCGCGACAGCGGCCGAGCCAGTCTCCTCAACTGGGTCCGCCAAACCGGCGAAGCCAGCGACTACACCGACAACCTCCCCTCCCAGTGCGTCCACCCCGTCGGCCATTGGTACGAACTGCCCAACTTACTTCTCAACGGAAAATTCCACCAACTCCTCACCGAAAACCCGAACCTCGAATACCTCTTCCTCCACAACATCGATACGCTCGGCGCCACAGCATCGGAGACCCTCCTAGGCCAGCACATTGCGAGCGGCGCCGCCATGACCGTCGAGGTGATCGGCCGCCAGTACGACGACCACGGCGGCGGCCTCGCCCTGGTCAACGGCCGGCCCCGCCTCGTCGAAGGCCTGTGCCTGCCCAGCGAAGAGATCGAATTCTCCCTCCGTTACTACAACACCGGCAGCTACTGGATCACCATCGACGCGCTACTCAAAGTCTTCGGCCTCACCCGCGCCACTCTCGCCGACCCATCGGAAGTACAACCCGCCGTCCGCCGCATGGCCCAACGCATGCCCAGCTACATCACCATTAAAGAGGTGAAAAAGCGCTGGGGCCGCGGCCAGGAAGACGTCTTCCCCGTCGCCCAATTCGAGCGCCTCTGGGGCGACATGACCGCCCTCCCGGACTTCCCCTGTCAATACGTCGAAGTACCCCGCCGCCGCGGCCAGCAGCTCAAAGACGTCGCCCAGCTCGACCCCTGGGTCCGCGACGGCTCCGCCGCCGAAATCGAAGCTCTCACCGCCGCCCACTAAACGCAAAAAGGGCGGCATCCCATACCGGGAAGCCGCCCTTTTCAACCAGCCAGACCTACTGCGCCGAAGTGCCGTAGACCTTCAACTTCGCATTCACCAGCGACCCGGCCACACCATTGCCAACCGTATCGGTAACAATGATCTTCCACGGCCCCTGTCCATTCTCGCCCCAGAACCGCGGCGAGGTAAACACATAGTCCGTAAAGTCGGCATTGTCGTCCGGCTTGCGGGGCAACGCCGTCGCCTGGAATCCGCTCGGCGACTGGATCGTGAACTGCAAATCACCACGCTTCTTGTGCTTCACATTCACAGTCAACTCCACGTGCTCCACGCGCAGCTTATCGGCGGCCTCCTTAAAGTCGAGGTCCATGACGAACGACGCGCCGTCTTCGGGAATATCGTTCGGCCCAACAAACGTGTACTCCGACGTTTTCAGATCGCCCAGATTCACCCAATCCTTGGCTACGTCCAACGCCGCCGCCACATTCAGTAGACCAGCCCCGAACGCATGACTGAAGTTGAACCCGCCCGCGTTCTTCTTGAACGTGTCGTTTCCTTCAAGCCCGTCCGGCTTCGCCGTTCTCATCAGGATTTCCTTCACGTCGCGATAGCCCAGCTTCGGATTGATCTCCAACAGCAGTGCCGCCGCGCCCGAAACCTGCGGCGCCGCCGCGGACGTCCCGTTCCCCGCGTCCGTGTAGTTCACCGGCGCTTCGGTCGTCGGGAACTTCTCGGCTTTCACCGCAAAGGCCTCTTCTCCGGAGACATTTGTGCTCCACAGCACGTTCGGTGGGGCAAACTCGCCGCCAAACGCCGCAATGGCCACCGACATTCCACTCTCCGAATACGAGCTCTGCTTTCCGGCCCGCTCCACAGCCGCCACCGCTATCCCGAACCGAGAGCCGGAAAACGCATCGTAGCTCGCGTCGTCACCAGAGTCTCGCCCGTTGCCGCAGGAAATCGAGAACACCGTGCCCAATCCGCCCCGATTCTGCTCTGCGCCCTTCTGCATCCCAGCCAGTTGCAGCGCACTGATGCGCCCATCATCCTTGCCGTCATCCGCCGGCCCCCAGCTGTTGCTGGAAACATGCGTGAAGATCGTGTCCGGCTGCCAGCCCAGAGCAATCTGTGCCGCGTCGTCGGCGGTAGCCCCGCCAACAATACGCATTCCCATCGCCCGCGATTCAGGCGCCACACCCAGCACGCCGCGATTGTTGAATCCGGCCGCCATCGCCAGCCCGCCGCAATAGGTGCCGTGGTTGTCGGACGCCTTCAACGGGTTCGGGTCATTCGGCGCTCCGTCTTCTTTGAAGTTCTTGTGGAATCCGGATTCCAGCGGATAGACGTTCGTCAAATCTTCATGCTTCAGCTCCAGGCCGTCGTCAACAATCGTCATGTTGATCCCCTTGCCGGTGGCCAGGTCCCAGGCGTTTTTCATCCCGAGGTTAAACGGTGCCGAATCGTTCAGGTGCCACTGTTTCGGGTACAACGGATCGTTCGGAGTGCGGCTCAACGCCTGACGTACGTGCGTTTCGCGCGCAAACACCGGCGTGAACTCAACCCCGCCCTTCTTCGCCAGCATCTCGGCCGCATCCAGCGCCGCAAACGCGTCGGCATACACAACCATCGTCCAACCGTTCAGATACGTCGTCTCCGTACCTACCGGCTGCGTCGCCGCCAACTCGCTAACCCGGCTCGCGTCCATGTGCACCAGCAGCTTGGCCGTCATCAAACGCCGTGCCGACGCCATCCGCGCCGCCCGCTCTTCCTTGCTCATCGCCGCCAGCTTCTCCGCCGACGGCAGATTCGCCTTGTCGTAGAACACAGGAACAATCCCGTTGCGTCCCGTCCGCGAACTACGCAACTTCCGAACACCGGCCGAATCCATCTGGAACAGCTTCCCGCCGCCCCACTCCTTCGCCCCACGGGCCGAAGCCACCGCGACTTTGCTGCTGAAAACCTCGTCAGCCGCCAGCATCAACGCAGTCTTACGCCCGCCGTCCGAAAA
>CANIFK010000512.1 GCA_947466555.1 Acidobacteriota bacterium
CGCCGCCCTGGTCGCAAAGGCGCGATACAGCGTCTCCCTAACCGAACGGTCGTCCAGGTACGTCATCACCGGCAAGTAGGAAGGGGCCTGCAACGTAAACCGCCACCCGGCCAGGCCTTTCGACTCAGCACTCTGCCGCGCCGCCGCGATAGCACTCGGCGGCAAACCCGCCAGACGCTGTTCGGAATCAAGGATCAGTTCAAACGCGTTGGTAGCGTCCAGAACATTCTCAGAAAACTTCGTCGTCAACTGCGTCAGCTCAACATCAATCTCGGCCGACCGCTTCTTCCCCGCCGCGTCCAGATCCGCGCCCGACAACCGAAACGCCGTAAGAGTCTTGTGCAAATGCCGCGCCCGAACCCCAGTCAACGCCTTGGCGTCATCGGTCTCGGCGTAGGCTTTAATGGCAGCCCAAAGCCCATCGTGCAGTCGGATGGAGGAGTAGAACTCGCTAGCCGGCCCCATCACCGCGTTGTGCGCTTCCCGAAAGGCCGGATAGGTCGCAACAGACTCCAAATGGCGAATCACGCCAAAGGCAATATCGAGCGGCTCGGTGGCATGATCCAGCGCATGCATGGTGTTGGCATAGGTGCGCGGCCCCTCCAAGGAGGCAATCGCCTCAATCCGCGCCCGCGCTTCATCAATCAATTGCGCCATGGCAGGCTCAACGTGTTCCGCCCGGATCTGGTCGAACGGGATGGCAAACGGAATAGACAATAAGGGGTTAGCGTCACTCATGCGTCACTAACCAGCCTACCGCGTCAGCCGGCCAGCACGCCGTCATAAAGCGCCGCCATTGGGATCTTGCAATCCAGGCTCGTAAGTTCGCAATCGCCATCCAATCCGCTGACTTCGCTCGCTCGCCATGTCCCGTCTTCCTGACGGGTGTGCAGCTCAATCATCGCCCTGTCCTGCGATATCAGTGCGAACTGACGCACACTCGGGCTTCTTCGGTACTGATCGGACTTCGCCCATCGATCAACGGCTTCGGTGCTTGGTGAAAGTACTTCTGCCAGGAAAACCGGATTCGTAACCACCGTGGGACGAGCTGCCATTTTTGCCACCGGTCCACAGATAACCATCACGTCCGGGTACGTGTACATCTCCTTCGACCCGGTTTGAAACAGCACGTCGCTGCCGACCACGCGACACTCCCTACCACGGAAACACGCATACAATTCGCCCAACAGATTCCCAGCCAATATCCCGTGCTCGTACGAGCCCCCCGCCATCGCCGTCACCGACCCCGCATAATACATATGCTTGGTCTCGGAAACAGCCTCCTGATCCAGAAACTCCTCCGGTGAAATCCACGGAATGTGCCGAACGGCCATACTGTTATCCTAACTCCGAATTCTCCACGATCCAGGCACGAAAAGCCGACAGCATCCCCCCACCCGCGATCCACCGCCACATACACGCACTGGGACTCGCGCTGTAACGCTGCGCCAACTCCGCCGATGCGTTCCGCCCGGTTCGCACGACTCTTCCCACCGGGGACATGGCGGGCAAAACCTCCTCCTCCCGCAACGCCGCGCGCTTTCCCGCCTATCGCTTCCGCACAAACACGATCGGCGGCACCGCGGGTTCCAACCGCATCTCCACCGAACTCACCATCCCGTCCGAATCCGTATGAAAGGTCACCCGCTCCGTCCCCGCCAAAAACGAATCGTAGTGAAAATGCTTCAACTCCGATTTCTCTCCGGCCAGCACGAACGCCAACACGCCGCCGTTCTCCGTCACGCTCACCCGCCCATACCCGCCATGAAAATACTCACCCGCATAGTGCGCCAGCGGATGCCCCGGCCGAGTGCCGCTCACCGGTTTCGCCGGCTCCACCGGCGGCCGGACAGCTTTCTTATAAACCGCGCTCCAATCCGTCGCCGCCAGTCCCAACATCCGGTCCGCCAGCGTTAATGCCAGAATATGCGGCGCAGCCCGCTCCACCCGGTTCAACAGCACAGTCACCCCCAGCTTCTCCTCCGGCATCCACCACATCATGGCGTGATACCCGCTAATCGTCCCCGTGTGGTAAATCATCGTCCGCCCCTGATAACGGCCAATAAACAGGCCCATCCCGTACGCCTGCGCAGCGGAAAACGGCGAATCGGCGCCCGTCGCCGGCATCGGGGTCAATGGCGTCCGCATCGTCGCAAAATACGCCGCCGGCAACGCTTGCCGCCCGTTCACTTTCCCGGAGTTCATGTGTACAAGCAGATACTTCGTCAACGCCCCGATGGTCCCCGCCGCCGCCCCCGCCGGTGCAATCACGTCCAGTCGCCGTGGCGACACTCGAACCGCGCGGTAGGCATCTCCCGTCTGCGTGTAGGCAACGGCCAACTCCGCCCGCCCCTTCACCTCGCCATAGGTCGCCGCAAGTTCGCCGAGCTCCAGCGGTTCCAACACCCGCTTTCGCAACAGCGCCTCCCACGCCCCGCCACCAGCACGCGCCCCCAGCATCCCGGCCGTAACGAACATCAGGTTGTTGTACTGATAGGTGGTTCGGAAATCAGCCGACGCCGGCAAAAACCGCAACCGCGCCAACATCTCCTCCTGCGTCGGCGGCTCCGGCACCACCCAAAGCCCATCATGGCGCGGCATGCCCGTGCGATGCGAGACCAGGTCCCGCGGCGTCGCCCGTTCAGAAGCCACCGGATCGGACAGCTTAAACCCCGGCAACTGATCCCGCACCGGCGCGTCCCAGTCCACCTTCCCCTCCGCGGCCAGTGTCTGCAACAACAGCACGGTCAGGCTCTTGGTAATAGAGCCGTACAAAAACGAAGTCCCCTCCGTCACGGGCAGTTTCTTGTCCACATCCCGCAGCCCGTATCCCTTCTGGTGAACCACCGCGCCATTCCGGACAACCCCCAGCGCCAGCCCCGGCACATTCCAATCCCGAAGCACATCCGCCACCAGCTCATCGGTCCCCGCCGGCGCCTGCGCCAGGCAAAGGCCCATCGAGACCACAAACAGAACCATTCGCAAAATCATCAGAAAGCCCGCTCCTTCCGCATCCACCCCTACGTATCCGTAGCCACCTCGTCCCACTCCTGCCCGCAGTACCCAATCAGCCAATTAAACGCATGATGCCGCTCCTGCAACACCCCCGGATGCAAACCCTCCGGCACCGGCCTCGCGTTCAACCGCGCATCCCGCACCGCCCAGTGCGCCTGATAAATGGCCTCATAAAACGTCAAAATCTCGACTTCATCCCGCAACGCCGCCCCCGCCACAAACTCCCCCGTCGCCCCATACAGACCTGGCAACGCCGCCCGCAGCACCGGCACATTGCCAATATCAGCCGCCTCCACCTTCCCCAACGCCCACAACAAAACGCCCAACGCCTCCGTCCGCCACGTCGCATTAATCATCGCCTGCTCCGTCGGCTCCCCGCCCGCCAAAAACGCCAGCTCCAACGGACTCACATCCCCCAACAAACCCTCCCCGCGCAGCCAGTCCACCAGCCCCGCCCGCCCCTGCCGGTTGCCCGCCGCCACAACCGCGTACAGCACTACACACCGCCGCGCCACAGCGTCCGCCGTTCGCGGCACGTCCTCTTCCAACAGTTCTTCCGGCATTATTTTAGAAACCCGCTCCGGCCGCTACCCACCGACGAAATCGCGTCATTTCGCTCATCATCCAACGCCAACACCCGCCGCATCAACGGCGACAACCCCGCCTGCGTCTCCGCCCTCAACAGCTTCTTCTGATACTGCTGCTGCGGCTTATCCCCGCGCACATAGAACCCATGCAACGACCGCCGTGGCACCGCCGTCCGGTTCGCCGTCCCCCCATGCCACATGTGCGCATTCGTCAAGATCACATCGCCCGCTTTCCCCAACGCCACCATCTCATCCGGGTGCGGCGCGCTCCCAAGCGTGGGCAACATCCCCGATTTGTGCGATCCCGGCACAAACCGCGTCGGCCCGTTCTCCGGAGTGAAATCATCCAACATCCAAATCGAGTTAAACACCGCGTTCCCCAACTCGTCCGGCACCAACCCCATATCGCAGTGCAACGGCTGCAAACTCTGATCCCCCGGCAACGCCGCCCGGTAGTTCAAACTCGACAACTTCCAGTCCGGCCCCAACACCACCTCCACCGCCTCCAACAACAACGGGTGCGATACCAGCCGCTCGAAACACTCGCCCTTGTCCACCAGGTTCGCCAACCGGTCACTGCCCGCTTCCTTCCGAAACTCCCCGCCGGCGTTCTCCCCCTCCTCCCGCAACAGCCGCCCCGTCGCCTCCCGCAACTCCTCCAGCCACGCCGCGTCCATCACATCGCGCACGATCAGGTACCCTTGTTCCTGTAGGAAAATCTTCTCTTCCGCCGTCATGGAAAAAGCATAACCCATGGAGTTCCGTCGCATCCTGATCCGCGCCACCAATTGGGTCGGCGACGCGGTGATGTGTATCCCGGCCCTCGCCGAGATCCGCGCCCGCTTCCCCGATGCGCGCATCACTCTGCTTGCCCGCCCCTGGGTCTCCGGCCTCTACGACAGCTCGCTCGTCGATGACATCATCCCCTACAACCTCGCCCGCGGCGCCAAAGATCTCCCGTCCAAATGGCGCTTGGCCAAGGAACTCCGCAAGCTCGATTTCGACTGCGCCATCCTCCTCCCCAACTCCTTCGACGCCGCCGCCGTCGTGTGGGCCGCCCGCATCCCCACCCGTATCGGCTTCGCCCGCGACGGCCGCGGCCTGCTCCTGACGGACCCAATCACTCCGCCAAAACCCGGCGAAATCCCTGAGCACCAGCGGTATTACTACCTCGAACTTCTCCGCC
>CANIFK010000513.1 GCA_947466555.1 Acidobacteriota bacterium
GCCCCTATCAAATCTCCTACGGCTCCCTGGTCCCGAAAAAGGGCCAGGCCGCCAATCTCCTCGTCCCCGTCTGCCTATCGAGTTCCCACATCGCCTACGGTTCCATCCGCATGGAACCCGTTTTCATGATCCTCGGCCAGTCCGCCGCCACTGCCGCCGTCATGGCGATCGATTCGAAAATCCCCGTCCAGGACGTGCCCTACGACAAACTTCGCGCCCGCCTTCTCACCGATGGCCAGGTTCTTGAATACAAGCCTTGAACCGGTCCCGCAAACACCCGATTTCTTTTTTCAAATTAATTCTCACAATTTACAAAAGAAATCGGGTATGATTCTATTCAATCCAAGCGACTTTTAATCCGGAACGTGGCCCCGCCGCGATGACGGTCAATTTCGCCCAGTCAGTTGTTCCCAATGATCAGTCGGTGTCGTGACCTCCTCCGAGTCCCGCTCCGTTCGTGGAAAAAGACCCTGCTCCTCGCAGCAGTCGTCGGTGGCGCCGGACTCACTATCCAATTCATCACCCGTACCCTGGAGTTGCGAGCCCTCCGCGCTCACACCTGGAATATCGGCTATCACCAAACAGAGCCGTTTATCTCCAAAGGGCCCGATGGCACCCCCGTCGGCTTCGGTAAGGACGTCCTGACGGAGGCCGCTCGCCGCGCCGGTGTTCGCCTCAATTGGGTCTTCATTCCCCAAGGCGCGAACGCCGCTTTCACGGACGGCGCCATCGATATCTTCCCCCGTTCCTCCGACGTTGCCGGCCTTGCCCGCGCCCCCTACATCACCGGTCCCTGGTTTGAAACTTTTTATGGCGTGGTCGAGCGCGCCCCCGGCGGAGCCCCGGTTCCCAAGGACTTCCCCGGCCGCCGCGTCGCCACAACTTCGTCCCACTTCGTCCGCGCCTATGCCACCCGCATCCTACCCGGTGCCACCGTTATCGCGTATCAGGACTGGCGCGCCGTCCTCCGCAGCGTCTGTGACGGCAGTACCGATATCGCCTTCGCCGAACTCCGCGAGGCCAACGCCGCCCTCATGGGCAAGGTCCAGGAATGCCGGGAACAACCCCTTCGCCTTCTCCCCCTTCGCCAAGCCGTTCTCAATGCCGGCATCGGCTCCTCCCTTCGAGCTCGCCCCGTTGCCGACCTCCTCCGCGAACAGATCAGCACCATGGCCTCCGAAGGCCTCTTAACCGAACTGCACTCCCGCTGGTTCCTCGCCACCCTGAACGAAGTCAGCGCCGTTGAACAGGTCTTCGTCATCCGCAGCCGGCAAAAGCTCCTAAGCTTCATCTCGGCCGTTCTTCTGCTCCTCTTCCTCCTCGCCGCCGCCGTCTCCGTCCATATGCGCCGCCTCCGCCTCGCCGCCGACCGCGCCAGCGAAGCCAAATCCATGTTCCTGGCCACCATGAGCCACGAAATCCGCACACCCATGAACGGTGTCCTCGGGATGGCCAGCCTCCTCCGCGACACCCCCCTCACTCCCGAACAGTCCGAGATGCTCGATACCATCACCCAAAGCAGTCAGTCGCTCCTCGCCATCATCAACGACATCCTCGATCTGTCTAAGCTCGACCACCTCCATCTCCGCCTCACCCCCACCGACTACGTCCCTGCCGACGTCCTCCACGGCGTCGCCGCCCTCATCCTTCCTGCCGCCCGCGGCAAATCCATCGCTCTTTCCATCGCCGTCTCCCCCGCCGTCCCCCCATTCAGCCGCGGCGACTCCCTCCGCCTCCGCCAAGTCCTCCTCAACCTCGCCGGCAACGCCGTCAAGTTCACCTCCGCCGGCTCCGTCTCCCTCTCCCTCGAACTCGCTCCCGGCCCCTCGCTCGTCTTCAGCGTCACCGATACCGGCATCGGAATCCCCGCCGACGTCCAATCCCATCTCTTCACGCCCTTCACCCAGGTCGATTCCGGCAACACCCGGTCCTTTGAAGGCACCGGCCTTGGCCTCGCCATCAGCAAACGGCTGATCGATCTCATGGGCGGAGAAATCGGCATGGAGTCCAAACCGGGGCAGGGAAGCCGCTTCTGGTTCTCCATCCCCTTCATTCCGCCCCAAGCCGCCGCCGCCCCTCCGCCTAACCCCATTCCGGCCATCGTTCCCGCACAGCCAACTCCCCTCCGAGTCCTGTTGGCCGAAGACAATCCGGTGAATCTCCTCGTCGCCACGCGGCTCCTCCAAAAACTCGGCCATAGCGTCACCCCGGCCCTGAACGGTGCCGAAGCCGTAGCTGGCTTCAAGAACTCCAAGTGGGATCTCATCCTCATGGACTGCCAGATGCCGGACATCGACGGCTACGCCGCCACTCGCGAAATTCGGCGCCTGGAGCGAACCTCCGCCAGTCACCGCACCCGTATCGTCGCCCTCACCGCCCAGGCGCTTTCAGAGGATCGCAGCAAGTGCCTCGACGCCGGCATGGACGACTATCTCACCAAACCCATCGACATCAACCAACTCGAGCGCGTCCTCACCCAATCCGTCCTACAAAAGCAATAATATGGTGTCAGTCACCTCATTTTTTTCCGTAAAGCAAAACGCTTTACGGATTGGGGCTCGCTCCGCCCGCACCGAAGCCATATAGGTGGGCGCGAGTCCGAACCAACAGCCGTCCCTCCCCAATCGCCGGCGTGGCGAAGACCTCCTCCCCAAACTCGTTCGTCGCCAGAATCTCCCACTGCGCCCCCGCCTTCAAAACAGTCATCTTCCCCTCGCAACTCACCGCATAGATCCGCCCACCCGCAGCCACGGGCGACGCAAAATACTCCCCCAAAGCCCCATTCGTCCGCCCCTGCTTCAAAATCGCCCCCGTATCCGGATTCACCGAAGTCACAATTCCCCCCGACTTCACCAGGTAGAACACCCCCTCATACAACAACGCCGACGGGATATAAGGAAGGTTCCGCTTCAACCGCCACCGTACAACGCCCTTGTCCAACTTCCCCTTCCCGTCCAACGGAATCGCCACCGCCCCATAATCCCCCACACCCAACCCCCGCGCCTGCTCCCACTCCTTCCCGTCCAGCTGCCCGTTCCCATCCGCATCCACCCAGCCAAAGTGTTCAAACCACTCCGTCTCGTCCTTCGCCTCCGCCACCGAAATCAACCCATCCCCATTCTTGTCCAACTTCGCCACCGTCGCCGCAAACGAAGGCATCCACGGCGTCTCCGACCCCGCCGCCGTCACCAGCAGCGTCTCCCCATGAATCACCGGCGTGCCCATACTCCCGTTCGACATCAACGGAAACCACCACCTCTCCTCGCCGGTCGAAAGCTGATAGGAATCCACCCTCGTCGACCCCATCATGATCAACTGGTCCCGATAAACCACCGGTACCGACCACCCGTCCTGCACCTCCGGTCGCTCCCGTCGCCAACGCTGCTTACCCGTCGCCGCGTCCAACGCCACCACGAAGGACGCCCGCATCTGGTCGCACAACATCACCACCAACCCATTCGCCACCACCGGCGAACCCCCGATCCCGTAGAAGTTGGTGGTCGGCGGCAACGCGTGGCGCCATAGCTCTTTCCCGTCCAACGAATACGCCACCAACCCAAAATCGGCGAAAAACACATACACGTTCCGCCCATCCGTCGCCGGCGTCGGCGAAGCCGGATCGTTCGCCTTATAAATGGTCTTCAGCGCCGCCGGCCGGATCGCCCGCCGCCACAACTCCTTCCCCGTCTTCACGTCATAGGCCAACGTCAACAGCTGCCCACCCTCGCTCGCCGTCAGAAAGACCCTACCACCCGTCACCACCGGCGACGACTGGCCGAAGGGAACAGCCGTCTTCCACCCCTGATTCTTCCCAGGCCTAAACACCACCGGTATCCCTGTCGCCTCCCCAACTCCGGCGCCATTCGGTCCGCGGAATCGCGGCCACTCCCCGCCATACAGCGGGAGGAACATCAGGATCGCAAACAGGCACGATACCGTTTTCATAGCCCGTAAGTATACCGAAAATACAGGCCCGACGTTCTCCGCAACTGTTCTTTACAAACGAGTTGCCCCGCATGGTAAACTACGGTTAAGTCCTGGGTGAAACCATGCTTCACTCCAACCCCCGCTCCCTCTCTGAACTCAATTCGAGCGTCTCAACTTCCGCTCCCGGAGCGTGGAAGCGGCTTGCCGCCTTTGCCGGCCCCGCCTACCTGGTCTCAATCGGCTACATGGATCCCGGCAATTGGGCCACCGACCTCGAAGGCGGATCCCGTTTCGGCTATCAGCTCTTGTGGGTCCTGGTCGTCTCCAACGCCATGGCCATTCTGCTCCAAACCCTCAGTGCCCGCCTCGGCATCGTCACCCGGCGCGATCTTGCCCAGGCCTGCCGCGAAGCGTACCCCAAACCGGTCACTCTCGCCCTCTGGGTTCTCTGCGAAATCGCCATCGCCGCAACCGATCTGGCCGAAGTCCTCGGAGCCGCCATCGCGCTCAATCTCCTTTTCGGTATCCCCCTCCTCTGGGCGGTGCTGCTGACTGCAGTCGATTCATTCTTTATTCTCTATTTACTAAAACTTGGCGTACAGAAGTTCGAGTGGATTGTGCGGGCGCTTGTTGCCGCAATTGGTATCTGTTTCGCCATCGAGCTCTTCCTCGCCAAGCCGCAATGGGGGCAGGTCGCCAGCGGCCTGGTCCCTTCCATCAATGCGGAGAGCCTCTATATCGCCATCGGCATCCTCGGGGCCACCGTCATGCCGCACAATCTCTACCTGCACTCCTCGCTCGTGCAGACGCGCCAGTTCGGAGCCAGC
>CANIFK010000514.1 GCA_947466555.1 Acidobacteriota bacterium
ACGATCCGGTGTTCGTGGAGGCGGCGCAGGCGCTGGCGGCGCGGATTGAGGAGGCCCCGGAGGGGCAGCGGTTGGAGCGGGCGTTCCAGTTGGCACTGGGGCGCGGGCCGACGCCACGGGAGCGCGACTCCGTGCAGGGCCACCTTGGGCGGCGGGGATGGTTTGGCGTGGCGCGCGCGCTTCTGAACACAGACGAGTTTTTAACCCGTGAATAATCGACGCCATTTTCTGACTTCCGCCGTGGGCGGGCTGGGCCTGGCGGGCCTGCCCGGACTGCTGGCCGCCGATGATCCGTTTACGCCGAAAGCGCCGCACTTTCCGGCGAAGGCGAAGAACCTGATCTTCCTGTACATGGAGGGCGCGCCGAGCCAGATCGACCTGCTGGACCCGAAGCCGGCGCTGACGAAGTGGCACGGGCAATCGCTGCCGCCATCAATGACGAAGGACTTCAAGTTCGCGTTTATCAAGCCGAATGCGAAGGTGCTAGGGTGCCGGCGGCCGTTTGCGCGGTATGGGCAGAGCGGGGCGGAGTTCAGCGATTGGATTTCGGCGTGGAAGCCGATTGCGGATGAGATGTGCATCGTGCGGTCGATGCGGACGGATGCGTTCAACCACCAGCCGGCGGACCTGATTCTGTTCACGGGGCATATGCTGCCGGGGCGGCCGACGCTAGGTTCGTGGGTGCTGTATGGGTTGGGGAGCGAGTCGCGGAATCTGCCGGGGTTCGTGGTGTTGTCGACGGGCAAGAACAACATGAGCCAGGCGGCGCAGTGGACGAGCGGTTTTTTGCCGTCGAGCCATCAGGGCGTGCCGTTCCGGCGGACGGGGGATCCGGTGCTGTATTTGTCGACGCCGAAGGGGATCGCGGCGGGGGAGCAGGCGGAGGATTTTCAGCTGGTGAATGAGTTGAACCGGGCGCGGTTGGATGCGACAGGGGACCGGGAGATTGCGTCGCGGATTGCTTCCTACGAGATGGCGGCGCGAATGCAGTTGAGCACGCCGGAGCTGTTGGAACTGGGCAAGGAGACGGCGGCGACGCGGGCGGCTTACGGCGTGGACCAGGAGACGACGAAGGCGTTTGGGACGAATTGCCTGATGGCGCGGCGGCTGGTGGAGCGGGGCGTGCGAGTGGTGATGGTGACGCATTCGTCGTGGGACCAGCACACGGATTTAGAGAAAGACCTGAAGAAGAACTGCGACATTACGGCGGGGCCGGTGGCGGCGTTGATTCAGGATTTGAAGCAGCGGGGAATGCTGGACAGCACGATGGTGGTGTGGGGCGGCGAGTTCGGACGGACGCCGTTGGGGGATTTCCGGAATGCGGAGGAGGCGAAGGCCGGGCGGGATCACCACGCCAGTTGCTTTACGATGTGGGCGGCGGGCGGCGGGATTCGGGGCGGGGTGACGATTGGGAAAACCGACGAGCTGGGGATGAACGTCGTGGAAGACCCGGTGCATGTGAACGACTTGCAGGCGACGATTCTGCACTGCTTGGGGTTCGACCACACGCGCCTCACCTACCGGCACATGGGCCGGGATTTCCGGCTGACCGATGTGCGCGGCGAGGTGGTGCGGAAGATGTTGGCTTAAGGCCTACTTCTTGGCGATTTTGGCCCAGGTGTCTTTGAGCTGGACGGTGCGGTTGCAGACCAGCTTTTCGTCGGTCGAATCGAGATCGACGTTGAAGTAGCCGACGCGTTCGAACTGGAAGTGGGTGTTGGGCGCGGCGCCTTTGACGCTGGGCTCGATCTTGGCGTTGGCCTTGACGACCAGCGAGGTGGGGTTGAGCTGGGTGGCGATGTCGTCCGATTGCGGGGCGTCTTCGAGGAGCAGGCTTTCGTAGAGGCGAGCTTCGAACGTCAGCGCGTGTTCGGCGGAGACCCAGTGAATGGTGGACTTCACCTTGCGGCCGTCGGGCGAGTTGCCGCCTCGGCTGGCGGGGTCGTAGGTGCAGTGGACTTCGGTGACTTCGCCATTGGCGTCCTTGACCACACTGACGCATTTGATGAAGTAGGCGTAGCGGAGGCGGACTTCCTGGCCGGGGAAGAGGCGGTAGTACTTGGGCGGCGGGACTTCGCGGAAGTCGTCGCGTTCGATGTAGAGCACCTTGGAGAACGGGACCTGGCGCATGCCCATTTCCGGCTTGTCGGGATGGTTGGCGGCTTCGAGCTCTTCGGTCTGGCCATCGGGATAGTTGTCGATGATGACCTTGATGGGATCGACGACGGCCATGACGCGGGCGGCGCGGGCGTTCAGGTCCTCGCGGATGTGGTGTTCGAGGAGCGGGAATTCGATGGTGCCGTTGGTCTTCGAGACGCCGATGGAGCCGCAGAAGGCGCGGAGGGCTTCCGGGGTGTAGCCACGGCGGCGGATGCCGGAGAGGGTGGGCATGCGGGGATCGTCCCAGCCGGAGACGTACCCTTTTTGGACGAGCAGCAGGAGCTTGCGCTTGCTGAGCATCGTGTTGGTGAGGTTGAGGCGGTCGAACTCGATCTGCTGGGGACGGTGGATGCCGAGGCTTTCGACGTACCAGTCGTAGAGGGGGCGGTGGTCCTCAAACTCCAGGGTGCAGATGGAGTGGGTGATGCCTTCGATGGAGTCGCACTCGCCGTGGGTGTAATCGTACATGGGGTAGATGAGCCAGTCATTACCCGTGCGATGGTGTTCGGCGCGGAGGATGCGATACATGACCGGGTCGCGCATGTTGAAGTTGGGCGAGGCCATGTCGATTTTGGAGCGGAGGGTGCGGGAGCCGTCGGGGAATTCGCCGGCGCGCATGCGTTGGAAGAGGTCGAGGTTCTCTTCGATGCTGCGGTTGCGGTAGGGGCTTTCGGTGCCGGGTTCGGTGGTGGTGCCGCGGGTTTCACGGACCTGTTCGGCGGTGAGATCGCAGACGTAGGCCTGGCCCTGTTTGATGAGCTGGATGGCCCATTGATAGAGCTGTTCGAAGTAATCGGAGGCGTAGAAGAGGCGGTCTTCCCAATCGAAGCCGAGCCAGCGGACGTCGTTGATGATGCTGTCGACGTATTCGGTTTCTTCTTTGGAGGGGTTGGTGTCGTCGAAGCGGAGGTTGCACTTGCCGCCGAACTCTTTGGCGAGGCCGAAGTTGAGGCAGATGGACTTGGCGTGGCCGATGTGGAGGTAGCCGTTGGGCTCTGGGGGGAAGCGGGTATGGACGCGGCCACCGTGTTTGCCGGTTTTGTTGTCCTGGATGATGATGTCGCGGATGAAGTTCGATGGGGCGGTTTCAGGAGTGGCGGGAGTCTCGTTCAGACCTTCGGTAGACATTGTTTTTATTATATCCGGACATCAAAAAAGGGGCCTCCGAAGAGGCCCCTTTTGTTGGTGGTTGTTGCTGTTTACTGCGCGTGCACCTTGCTGACGGCGAAGGCGGCGTTGGGCCCGTGACAGGCGGCGCAGCTTTCTCCGATCGGGGAGGTGTTTGCCTGGGCGTGGGCGGCGGCGGCCGTGGTCACGTGGCAGGCGAGGCAGGCGGCGGTTTCCGGCCCCATGGTACCGAGCGGGTTCTGCCCGTCAGTGACCTTGGCGGCGGTTGCCGGCAGCGGGAGCTGTTCGGTGCCCGCTACGTGGCACTGGGTGCAAGTGGTGAGCTTGCCGGGGTAGCCGACGTTGAAGACATTGGCGGACCCGCCCCAGATGGTGAAGGGCTTGCCGGATTCGCCGCTGGAGTGGATGCGGTGAACCATTGTCCGGAAGTCCAGGGTCTGCGCGCCACCGGCGGTAGCAGGACGGCGAGCGCCGTCAGTATTGGCCGGGTTGTGGCACATGACGCACTCTTCAACCGTGTTGCGCGTGCCGCCGTGCAGGCCGAGGGTACCGTGGCAGGAGTTGCACTTGGCAGTCGTGGTGATCGTGCGGCGGGCAACGGCCTTCGGATCGGTGACGGCGAAGGCGAGTTGACGGTTGACGCCGATGTCGCGAGCGACCTGCTCCTTCTTGGTGCCCTTCAGGAGGGTGATGTTGCGATACCCCTCGATAGCGACCGTGAAGGACCCGGTAGCGGTGGCCGGGAGTGCGGTGGCGAAGGTCCAGAAATAAGTTCCGTTCGTGCCCTGCGCGGTGAGCGCGGCCTCGGAGATCTGGGTGCCAAAGTCGGTATTCGGGCCATTCAACAGGAGCGTCAGGCGCGTCATCTCGGAAGGGAGAATCGGCTTGCCGGACTTGTCCTTTACGCTGAAGGAGACCGTGGGCTTCTTGCCAGGGGAGCCATCGGCGACCGAGAGCAGCTGGAAGACGACGCCGGGAAGTTCCTTGGACTGGGTGGCGATGGTGTGCGCGCCCTTGATGGAGACGTCGAACTCCAGTTCGCCCTGGACCGTATGGCAGGTGGAGCACTGGTTATCGGAGACCTGCGGAAGATCAACGTGATTCTCACCGGTGGCGAAATTGACGTTGTCGTGGCAGGAGCCGCAGGCGCGACGATTGGGCTTCAACCAGGCGTCCTTTTGAACGGCGGCAGAAGAGTCTTCGTGGCAGGCCTGGCAGTTGCGCGGGTTGGCGGGGAAGGCGATTTTGGAGAAATCGTTCATGCTTTGCGCGTTACCGATGATTTGATAGGGCTTGCCGGCCTTCACGCTGGGCAGTTCGGAACCGGTGTGGATCTTGTGGATCATCGTGGCCATGTCGACGGAATTGCCGGTGTCCGGATCGGAGGTCTGCGGCTGATGGCAGGTGATACAGACTTCCACGCTCGACCGGCCAGTGGTGCCGTGGGCGGAAAGTTTGTCGTGG
>CANIFK010000515.1 GCA_947466555.1 Acidobacteriota bacterium
CTGTCCGAGACAGGGAACCGCCCCCATATCAGGACGGGGGCCGGCACCCGTTGCGCCATCGTCCAGATAACCCACCACCCGATAGCCCATCTCAATCCGCTCCTGCATGCGCTTGCTGATCTCCGCTAAGACCGGAGACGAACCCAGCAAAAGCATCGCCGGGGCATGCAGTGAAGTCAGCACCAGGCGCAGGAAAAGGATTCTCCAGGCAGGCAACAACACCAGAATGAGTCCGGAGGCGTAAATCATCACCCAACGGGGCAGTATGAGCGCCGGATTCACATATGTGGACATGGCTTGAATAATGAACGCCAGTCCCACAGCCATCATGATCTGCTGGAAAAGAAAAATTCGGCTTCGAATTCGCAAATCCGTGTACAAATCCTGGAAATACAACCCCAGCAGGATGCTAAGCACGGCAATCGCGATACGCGGCCCACCGCCGTCGTATAAAAGCACAAACTCGGGATCTACATCGGTCGCGCTCACCAGCGCAACCACAAAGCACATCACCAACAGAATGACTTCGGAAATCAGAAGTGCGACGACACTGGTGGGGATGAATACCCGGAAGATTCGGATCATAGCGCTAGCGCCGCCCTATCCTCTCTGTCCGAACTGCCCCTCGGGCATGATTTTTCCCCGTCCCATTCGACTGTGTGCGTCTCCTTCGCCGTCCCATGATCTTCAGTACTCTGCCCGAAGTGAATGAAAAAAAAGCCTTTCCGGATTATAGCCTAGATTCCTCGACCTGCCACTGCGCCTCAATATACCTATCGGCTTCTCCGCCGATTTCTCTAGGCCATTTTTTTGCATCCTATCCCCGTTTCACACTGTCTATATGGAGGAATGCGGACTGTTTCAGTCGGATTTTATCTCGTTCAAGACAAAGGCATCCCCGTCCCGTATTCCAAGTTGCGAGCCACCGAAAGGTGCGGTACCATCCAACTAGGACCGATTCAGTCTCAATTCAGTCCGAGACCTCGCTCCGAACAGCCGATGCTGAAACTAACCAAGAAAGCTGATTACGGGTTAATCGCACTAAAGCACCTTACGGTGGTGCGCCCCCAATCAGCCAGCGCCAAAGAAATTGCCGACCGATACGGGGTGCCGGTTCCGGTGCTCTCCAAGGTCTTGCAGAAACTCGCGCGAGCCGGGTATCTCTCCTCCGAACACGGCACCAATGGAGGCTACCGGTTAGCCGGCGACCCGCACTCGATTTCCGCGCTCGATGTCGTTCGCGCCATTGATGGCCCAGTGTTTCTGACGGCCTGTTTCACCGAATCCGGAGAAGACTGCGAACACCAGGACCGCTGCAACATTCGCGATCCGCTTCGCCGCGTCCACGACGGCATCCTCGGCCTTCTGGCCAACCTTTCGATGGCGGAACTGGCTGCCGATGCCGACACGCCGCACGCCAACGGCGCCGCAGCCAATGGCCATTCCCAGATTTCGCCAGCCCGTCTACCTGTTCTGAGTTCATAAAGGTATCTCAATGTCCAAGCCGATTTATTTTGACAATCACGCGACCACGCCGGTCGATCCGCGCGTCCTCGAAGCGATGCTCCCCTACTTCACGGAGAACTTTGGCAACGCCGCCAGCCGCAATCACGCCCATGGCTGGGTGGCCGAAGACGCCGTCGAGAAGGGCCGTAAACAGATTGCTTCTCTCATCGGCGCCAACTCGAAAGAGATCGTCTTCACCTCCGGCGCCACCGAATCGAACAATCTCGCCATCAAAGGCGTGGCCGAGATGTATGCCGAAAAAGGCAATCACATCATCACCGCCGCCACCGAGCATAAAGCCGTTCTCGACACCTGCAAACACCTGGAAAAGAAGGGCTGCCGCATCACTTATCTCCCGCTGAAGGGCGATGGCCTGGTGGATCTCGACATGCTCCGCGATGCCATCACGGATAAGACAATCCTGATCAGCATCATGTACGCCAACAACGAGATCGGCGTCATCCAGCCCGTGAAGGAAATCGGCAAGATCGCGAAAGAACGCGGCGTGTTGTTCCACTCCGACGCCGTCCAGGCCTGCGGTAAGATTCCGGTCAACGTCATCGAAGACGGCATCGACCTGCTCTCCATCACCGGCCATAAGCTCTACGGACCCAAAGGCGTCGGCGCCCTCTATGTTCGCCGCAAGAATCCGCGCGTGCAGCTCACCGCCCAGATGGACGGCGGCGGTCATGAACGCGGCATGCGCTCGGGCACGCTGAACGTTCCCGGCATCGTCGGCCTCGGCGCCGCCTGCGAAATCGCGCAGCGCGAAATGCCCGCCGAATCGGCCCGCCTCCGCGCCCTGCGCGACAGACTCCGCGCCAAGCTCGAAGCGAATCTCGAAGAGACCTACATCAACGGCACCATGGAACACCGGCTGCCGAACAACCTCAACATGAGCTTCGCTTATGTCGAAGGCGAAAGCCTCCTGATGGGCATCAACGACATCGCCGTCTCGTCCGGCTCGGCCTGCACGTCGGCCACGCTCGAACCCAGCTACGTCCTGAAGGCGCTCGGCCTCGGCGACGATCTCGCCCACACCTCCATCCGCTTCGGTCTCGGCCGTTTCAACACGGAAGCCGAAGTCGACTACGTCGCCCAGAAAATGATCGACGTGGTCAATAAGCTCCGCGAACTGTCTCCGCTGTGGGAGATGTTCAAGGACGGCGTCGATCTCAGCAAGGTCCAATGGACCGCTCACTAACCTCGAGGAAATAACATCATGGCTTACTCTGACAAAGTTGTCGATCACTACAATAACCCCCGCAACGTGGGGTCGATGGACAAGTCCCGCACCGACGTCGGAACCGGCATGGTCGGCGCCCCCGAGTGCGGTGACGTGATGAAGCTGCAGATCCAGGTCAACTCGGCCACCGGCATCATCGAAGACGCGAAATTCAAGACCTTCGGCTGCGGCTCGGCCATCGCCAGCTCCTCCCTCGCCACCGAGTGGCTGAAGGGCAAGAGCGTCGACGAAGCTCTCGAAATCAAGAACACCGACATCGTGAACGAACTCGCGCTGCCGCCGGTGAAGATTCACTGCTCGGTGCTCGCCGAAGACGCCATCAAGGCTGCAATCAACGACTACAAGACCAAGCAGGGCGCACCTGTCTCTGCGGAAACCGTGAGTCACTAATGTCCACTACCATCGAAGTTGCTCCCGCCATTGAAGTCACGCCGAAGGCGATCTCGAAGATCCGTCAGGCTTTCGAGAAGCAGGGCGTAACGGGTGGTTTGCGTCTCGGTGTTCTCGGCGGCGGCTGCTCGGGCTTGAGCTACCAGTTCAAGTTCGATACGAAGCCGCGCGCTACAGACCACATTTTCGATTTCGACGGCGTCGCCGTCTGGGTCGATCCGAAGAGCATGAACTTCCTGAACGGCATGACGCTCGACTACAAAGAGTCCATCATGCAGTCCGGCTTTGAGTTCGTGAATCCGAACGCCCAGAAGTCCTGCGGCTGCGGGACGTCGTTCTCCGCATAACAATGTTTTCTGGTCCTCCTCCTACCGATTACTTCGCAATTTTCGGCATTGAGAACAAGTTGGCGCTGGATGTCGAAGACCTCCAGCGCCGTTTTTATGCCAATAGCCGCGAATGGCACCCGGACCGCCACGCCCGCGCCGGGGCCGAGCAGTTGGCGTATGCCGAAGCGGCATCAGCCACATTGAACGACGCTTGGCGAGTACTGCGCGATCCCGTCGCCCGAGCCGAATATGTGCTGAAAAACGCTGGCTTCGACATCGGCGAACAACGCGGCCGCGACGTCCCGCCCGAACTGCTCGAAGAAGTTTTCGAGCTCAATATGGCGCTTGAAGAGGCTCGCGACGGCGACGAAAACGCCAAGGCAGAAGTCGCCCGCGCGCTGACGAAATTTGAAGGATTGCTGAAGGAAATCGACGTGCAGCGGGATGGGATCTTCGTCAACTACGATGCCGATCCGAATCGCGAAACTCTGACCACACTCCGCGCCCTCCTGAATCGGCGAAAATATCTACAGAACCTCGTGCGCGACGCTCGCGCCGGTCTCGCTTAACCCACACTCATGTCTCTCTTCCAAATCGATTTCGGGAACGAAGATAAGCCGCACAAAGTTGTCGGCATCGATCTCGGCACCACCAACTCGCTCGTGGCCTTCATGGGCCTCACCGCGCCCAAGGTCATCCCCGGCGCCGACGGCAACCCCATCGTGCCCAGCGTGGTCTCCATTCCCGAACACGGCGAACCGATCGTCGGCAGCGCCGCCCTCGAACGCCTGATCACCCACCCGGACCGCACCATCTACTCCGTCAAACGCCTCATGGGCCGCGGTGTTGCCGACGTGCAGGACGAGCTGAAACTCTTCCCCTTCCACATCGCCGAGGGCTCGGAATCGGTCATTCAACTGGAACTCGGCGGCAAGCGCTTCACCCCGCCTGGCATCAGCGCCCAGGTTCTTCGCCAGCTCAAGCGCAACGCCGAAGCCTTCCTCGGTGAACCCGTCGATCACGCCGTCATCACCGTCCCTGCCTACTTCAATGACGCCCAGCGTCAGGCCACCAAGGACGCCGGCCGTATCGCCGGTCTACAGGTGATGCGCTTGGTTAATGAACCCACCGCGGCCGCGCTCGCCTATGGCCTCGACAAGCGGCAGAACGGGATCGTCGCCGTTTATGATCTCGGCGGCGGCACGTTCGATATCTCCATCCTCAAGCTGCACGACGGCATCTTCGAAGTCCTCGCCACCAACGGCGACACGCACCTGGGC
>CANIFK010000516.1 GCA_947466555.1 Acidobacteriota bacterium
AATATCCCGCCGCCGCGCCCCCAGCGCCTTCCGCGTCCCAATCTCCTTCGTCCGCTCCGTCACGCTCACCAACATAATATTCATCACCCCGATCCCGCCCACCAGCAGCCCAATCGAGCTCAACACCACCATCACAATCGCAATCATTGCCACCACACCCCGGAACTGCTCCACCATCTGCTCCGCCGTCGAAATCGAAAAATTATCCGGCTTCGACAACCCCACCCGCCGCTCCATCCGCAACACCGCCCGCGTCTCGTCCATCGCCGCCGGCACATGCCCGGGCTTCGCCGCCACGATGATCATGTGCTCCTTCGCCGTCGGAAACAGCTTCCGCATCGTGAAGTATGGCAGCATCATCCGCCGGTCCTCCTGCCCCGGCATCGATTGCGTTGGCCGCAGCATCACCCCGATCACCTCAAACATATGCCCGTCCAGCTCCACCCACTTCCCTACCCCGCTCGTCGACTGGAACCACGCATTTCCAATGTCCTCGCCAATCACCACCACCGGCAGATGATGCGAATTCTCCACATCGGTAAAGAACCGACCTTCCTTCATTTCCACGCCCGAATTCACATACCCCGGATCGGTCCCGCCAATCTGTATGTTAAACGCGTCAATCCCCTTATACTTCGCCTTGTGAATCCCCCAGTCCGGAAACAGATACGGACTAACTGACTCTACATTCGAACTCCGCTCCTTCAGCGCCAGCGCGTTCGCCAGTGTAAGTGGCTTCCGCATCCGCTCCTCCAACGACCGCGGCCCGAAACTCATCGGCGAATCCCACTTCGTGATAATCAGATTATCCGTGCCAAAACTCCGCAAAACCCCGGTAATCGACGAATCCAGCCCCGCCAGAATCGACCCCACGCCGATCACCGTGCTCGTCCCGATAATCACCCCTAACACCGTCAGAAACGCCCGCAACTTATGCGCCCGCAGCGTATCAAACGCCAGCTGCACGCCAAACCAGATTCGAGTGAATTCGTTCATCTACTTATCCGCCCGCAACGCTTCAATCGGGTCTAACATCGACGCCTGCCGCGCCGGGTAAAGGCCGAAGAACAAACCCACCATCGTCGACAGTCCCACCGATATCATCACCGCGCTGAACGGCACCGCCATCGGCACCGCCGTTGTATTCCGCACCACCACCGCCACCACCCACGCAATCGCCACGCCCACCAATCCGCCCATGGCCGACAAGACGGACGACTCCACCAGAAACTGATTCAAAATATCCTTCCGCCGCGCCCCCACGCTCTTCCGGATCCCAATCTCGTGCGTCCGCTCTGTCACCACCGCCAGCATGATGTTCATGATCACCACCCCGCCCACCACCATGAACACGCTCACAATCGCCACCGCCGTCGCCGCAATCGCCCCCGTCATCCGGTCCCACGCCGCCACCAGCGAATCCGACGAAAAGATCCCGAAATTATCGTCCTCCCCCGGCCGCACATGCCGCCACGCCCGCAGCAAACTCCGCACCTCGTCCTGCGCCTGCTCCAAATGCTCCCGGTCCATCGCCAGCGCCGCGTAGCCAATCCCCGTCCGCGCCCCGAACATCTTGAAATACGTCTCCGCCGGAATAATCACAAACCGGTCCCGCGACTGGCCAAAGACGCTCCCCTGCTCTTTCGCCACCCCCACCACCGTGAATGGCCGCCCTGACACCTGAATGGTCTTACCAATCGGATCCACACCGGGGAAGAACCGGTCCTTGATTTCACTCCCGATCACCGCCGAAAGCGTATGCCGCTTATCGTCGGACTCGCTCAGAAACCGCCCTTGGTCCACCTGCGTGTTCGTAATGATCCCGACGTTCGAACTCACCCCGCGCAGCTCAATCCCATCCACCCGCTCGGCCCCATACGTCGTCACGCCCTGCCGCGAAATCTCCATGCCCAACTCGCGCAGCATCTTCGACTCGCGCTTCACAAACTCAAACTCCTCCCGCGTCAACTGCGGGTTCTTCCGCTGCATCTCCAAAAACTTCTTCGGGTCCCACTGGCCAATCATCACCATCCGCCGCACCCGGAACCCGTCCACACCCATATCGGCCACGGTGTTGGCAATGTAGTCGTCCATCCCGCGAATCACCGACATCACCGCAATCAGCGTCGTCGTCGCCAGGATGATCCCCAACAGCGTCAAAAAGCTGCGCAATTTGCTCGCACGCAGCGACCGAAAGGCCACCCGCGCGGCTTCCGCGAACGAGGCGTTGTTTGAACTGGCCATAGGTTCTAAACACCCAGACGATTCTGATCTTCCGTTTGTTCCCCCAATTTGCAACCCTGTAACAAATGCCGGCCCCAACACTCACCACCCAGCAAATCGGCCGGCTCGGCGAACTGCTCGTCCAATTCGAACTCCTCCGCTACGGCATTGAATCGGCGCCACTCACCACCGATGCCGGCATCGATCTCGTCGCCTACTCCCCCGCCCGCACCCGCGCCCACACCATTCAGGTGAAAACCAATCTCGCCCCCAAACCCGCCGGCGGCAAAGGCCCGCCCTCGTTCGATTGGTGGGTGCCCGACGACTGTCCCGCCGAACTCTTCGCGCTCGTCGAACTCGCCACGCGCCGCATCTGGCTCTTCAACCGCGACGAACTGCACGCCAACTCCCAACAACGCTCCAGCGGCCGCTACCATCTCTACGTACACGCCGGCCCCCACGCCCGCCACGGCGCCCATCGCCTCGCCCAATTCCTACTCGAAAACCGCCTCGCCGAGCTGTTTCTCTAGACCCGCGAACGCCAATCCAGAATCGCCTCATCGGCCCAGAATCGCGGCGTCTGCCGCGCCAAAAACGCCACATGCCCGCCATGCTCCGGCGCCAGCAGTTCAATCCGCGCATTCTCCGCAATCGCCCGGTGCGAATACACCGCGAACGGAACAAGCGGATCATCCTGCGCCGTCAACAGCAACGTCGGCACCCGGATCCCCGCCAAAAACCCCTGCGAAGACTGCGTTTTGTAATAATTCGCCGCATCCCCAAAACCAAAATGCGGCGCCGTAATCCGATCGTCAAAGTCGAACACAGTCTTCACCGCGTTGACATCGGTCCGTTCAAAAATCGGCGCAAACGCCTCCGGCTGCAACCGCCGCCGCTCCGCCAATCGCCCGCGCATCCGCGTCACAAACCGGTCCTGGTAAATGAAGTTCGCCCGCTTCCCCAACGCCACCACACAAGCCGCCAGGTCCAATGGTGTCGACACGCCCACCACCGAATGCAGCAACCGCAGCCCGTCCTCCCCCAACTCCCCCGCCAGCTTCAACGACACATTCCCGCCCAGCGAATACCCCACCAACGTCACCGGCCCGGCATCCCGCAGCGACTCCAAATACGCCCGCAAATCCGACGTCAAACCCGCATGGTACAAGGTGGAACACCACCCTTCCGTCCCGCCGCACCCGCGAATGTTTACACGATGCACCGCGTAGCCGGCCTGCAAAGCGTTCCACGCCATCGAACGCATGTACCCGCCCTCGCTCGAACCCTCCAGCCCGTGCACCAAAACGAAGGTCCCACGAAAAAGACGAGCCGGGCGTTGTTCCACCACGCGGATGGCAACTCCCGGCTCGGGTACAAAACGGTGTTCTCTGGCCGCTACTGTTTCCAGTTCACGGAATCGCGGCCAGAAGTTGGATGCGATGGTCGCCAGGTGTGGATTGGCGATAAAAGGAACGAAGGGGCGCAAACTGACAGTGTAGCCGACCTTAATCGGTACCCGTGCGTTTGCTCAACTCTTCGGTGAAAATAATGGCTTCCGCCAGATCCTTCATCGGCCGCCGCAACCGCCGGCTTTCGTTCCGCAGCTGCAAATAGGCGTCCTCTTCGCTCAAGCCGTGACGCCGCTGAATGATGCCCTTGGCGCGCTCAACAACCTTGCGCTCCTCCAGCTTCCGCTTCATCTCCTGCGTCTCTTCTTTGAGCCGTGCGTTCTCCTCGGAAAGCTTCGATTTGGCCAGTGCGCCAGCCATCTGCTCCCCGATAAACGTAAGCAACGAAACCTCTTCCGGTGAATGCAGGTGCGTCTCGCGGTGGTGGACGTTGATGACCCCGATCAGATCCCCGCCCGTCGCCAAAGGCACGGAAAGGAACGATTCGTAGGTGTCTTCAACCAGCCCGCGGAACTTCTTGAATCGCTTGTCTTGCGACGCGTTTTCCGACAATACGACAACGGCCTTGTGCTCGGCCACCCAACCGGTGATTCCTTCACCGATCTTCATTCGTAAATTGCCGATTTCCGCAGTGTGGGGGACCTGCGAGGCGCACAAAACAATCTCGTTGGTCTCCTTTTCAAACAAATACACCAGACAGGCGTCACATTCGGTTACTTGTACAGCTAACCCAATAATTTCGCCGAGCATCTCGTCAAGGGATCGCTCACTCGCCACAATGCTGCTTACGCGGTGGAGGAGCGATACTTGGGGTGGAGGAATGTCCGCAGTCGTCATAGACACAACTCCAGGGTACGGGTGCGACTCGACATGGTCCAATCGAAAAAAGTTATTGCCCTCATTGTCCTCACGCTAGGTATTGAAAGTTCTTTAAATGGAGAAACCCGGTGGACGGCGATACAGGGCGACGGGTTCAACGTGATTTCCGGCGCGGGCGGTCCAACGGCGGCCAAGATGGCGCACCGTGTAGAACAGATGCGCCAATTGCTCGGCGGGTCCAAAAAGATTTTACCTCTCCGCGTCGTCCTCGTGGCATCCGAAGATCT
>CANIFK010000517.1 GCA_947466555.1 Acidobacteriota bacterium
AAATCCCTTTGCCCCACGTGGTCAGGTCCGGCACGATGCCGTAGTGTTCGAAGCCCCACAGCTTGCCCGTGCGACCGAAGCCCGCCTGAACCTCGTCGCAGGTCAGCAACGCGCCGTGCTGCCGGCACCAGGCCTGCAACTGCTGCATGTATTCCACCGGCGCGAAGGAGGCGCTGCCGCCCTGATAGGTCTCCAGAATCACACCGGCGACATTGGCCGGGTCGACACCCTTATCGGCCAGCTGCTTTTCGAAATAGGCGAACGAGGTATCCGGCGTGCGGAACCCATCGGGGAACTCCAACTGGACGAAGCCCGCGTCCATGTTGACGATCCACTCCTTCAGCGAAGGAATGCCGCCGGCCTGCTGCGAGCCCAACGTGCGCCCATGGAAAGCCTTTTCAAAACTGACGATGATGTTCTTCGACCGGCCACCGACCTTGACGCCGTTCGTGCGCATCAGCTTGATCGCGCATTCGACGGTCTCCGAACCCGTCGTGAGCAGGAAGACCTTCTTCAACGGCGCGGGCATCAGGTCGGCCAGGCGCTTGACGAAGTTGGCGCGGATCTCGTTCGGGAAGCAGTAGTTGGTCAGCAACCCGTGGCCAGCCTGCTTCTGAATGGCTTCGATAATTTCTTTGCGACCGTGGCCGGCGTTGGTGATCAACACGCCGCTCGACCAGTCGATCCAGCGGTTCCCCCAGCGGTCCCACACGCTATAGTTCTCGGCGCGGTCCCACACCACGGGCGGCTGGCCCTGCATGGCGACGGGCTCGTAGTCGTGCAACTGCTGCAGAATCGGCAGCGACTCTGGCACGGGGAAGTCAGTGACGATGCGCCGCAGAGCGGTCTCCACACGTTGCACCGGACGGGGGACGAGTTCGTAGGTTCTAGCCATGAAACAACTATTGTCCGGTAACACGCGTGAAACGCGCAATTGGAATCAGGCGTCAAATTTTACGTGAGCACCACATCGGCAGTTCGCGTACAGGAAAGCCTCCTGGCACCGCTCGAAAAGCGAGCTTTGATCTGGATCGCGACGAGGTTGCCGCGGGCGGTGAATTCGGACCATTTGACGGTCCTGGGCATCACCTCCATGCTGGCCGCCGGCCTCGCGTATTGGTATTCATCGGTGAATCCGATCGGGCTCTGGATCGTCAATGTGTGCCTTTTCCTGAACTGGTTTGGCGACTCGCTCGACGGGACGCTCGCGCGCGTGCGGGACCGGCAACGGCCCCGTTACGGGTATTATGTGGACCACGTCGTGGACGTAATCGCGATTTCCCTTCTGATGGGCGGCATGGCGCTGAGCGGTCATTTAAGCCCGGTTATCGCGGCATTCTTCCTCGTCGGCTACTTACTCTTAAGCAGCGAAGTCTTTTTGGCGACACACGTATTGAATAAGTTCCAGATCAGTTTTTTCAAGTTCAGCCCCACCGAACTGCGTATCCTCCTGATCATTGGGAACCTGTTCGTTTACTACATGAATCCGCGGATAAAGTGGCTCGGGGACATTTGGCAGCTCTATGACATCGGCTTCGCCATCGGCGCGGCGGGAGTGCTGCTGATCTTCGCCATCACCTCCATCCGCCATACGGTGCAGTTATATAACGAGGAGCGGCTGCATTGATCCAACGCTGGCTCCGTTTCAACGCCGTGGGACTGGCCGGTATCGTGGTGCAGTTAGCCGCGCTGGCGGCGTTGAAGCAAGTGGTGGATCTGCCGATATTGGCCGCCACGGCGATCGCCGTTGAAATCGCCGTCCTGCATAACTTCTACTGGCACGAGCGTTGGACGTGGGGAACCGCCGGCACACCCGGCCTCGCCGCGCGCTTGCTACGCTTCCACGCAGCCAACGGCTTGGTGTCCATCGCATCGAACCTCGTATGGATGCGCCTGCTCACCGGCGCTCTCGGCATGCACTACTTACTCGCCAACGGCATCAGCATCGCCGCCACAGCCCTGATCAACTTCGCCCTCAGCGAACGCTTCGTCTTCCGCTCCGCCCGTTAACCTACTCCACCCACTCAATCCCCGACGACTCCAGCATCCCGCCCAACACGCTCGCCGCATCCTCCTCCACCGCCTGCAAAACCTTCTCCGCAAACGTCCTGTCGTTGGAGATCGTCACCGCGCTCACAAGCGCCCGGTTCAAAATGTCGGAAGGCCCGATCTCCGCCACCGCCACATTGTGACGGCTGCGAAGCCGGGCCTTTAAACTGCGAATCACGTTCCGGCGGTCCTTCAGCGATTCCGCATGTTCAATGCGCAGTTCGAGATGGAGTACGCCGATGATCGGCATGGGATTGGATGATTACGACAGGTCGCGCGGCATCTGCTCCGTAGCGAAGGCCTCGATGATATCGCCCTTCTCCAGGTCGTTGAACCCGTTGATGGAAATACCGCACTCGAAACCCGTACGCACTTCGCTCGCGTCGTCCTTGAACCGTTTGAGAGCACTGATCTTGCCGGTGAAGATAACTTCCTTGTCGCGGTTGACCCGGACCTCCGCCGAACGCGGAATCGTCCCGTCCAACACGTAGCAACCGGCAACGGTACCAATGCGGGAGATGCGGAAGATCTCGCGCACTTCGGCGCGGCCTTTGTACACCTCTTTGAAGACCGGGGCCAACATGCCCATCATGGCCTTCTTGATCTCGTCGGTCACTTCGTAGATGATCGAGTGCGGACGCACGTCGATCTTCTCGCGCTCCGCCGCCGCCGCCGCATTGCGGTCCGGCTTCACGTTGAAGCCGATCACAATCGCGTTCGATGCCGTTGCCAGCATAACGTCGGTTTCGGTAATCGCGCCCACACCGGTGAGCAACACCCGGACTCGCACCTGATCGGTGGACATCTTCTGCAACGTATCCGACAGCACTTCCGCGCTGCCGCCCACGTCGGCTTTGATGATGATGTTGAGTTCCTTGGTCTCGCCTTCCTTCATGTGCGTGTGCAGCGCTTCCAGCGTCATCCGCTTGTTCTTCGCCATCTGCACGTCGCGCGAGCGAGCTTCGCGGAACATCACAATCTGCTTGGCCTTGGCCGTATCGGTCACCATCTGGAACGCATCGCCCACTTCGGGCAACATGTCCAAACCGAGCACTTCGACAGGCGTCGCCGGACCGGCTTCCCGAATCGGGGCGCCCTGGTCGTCGAACATGGCGCGGACCTTGCCGAAAACCGAACCGCAAAGGAAGAACGCGCCGACCTTCAGCGTACCGTTGCGAACCAGCACCGTCGCCACCGGGCCGCGGCCCTTGTCCAGTTTCGCTTCCAGCACGTTGCCGATCGCCGGACGCGTCGGGTTGGCCTTCAGCGCCTTGATGTCGGCCACCAGCAGGATCATTTCCAGCAGCAGGTCGAGGTTAAGCTTCGCCTTCGCCGAGACGGGCACCATGACGGTGTCGCCGCCCCAGTCTTCCGCCAGCAGGCCTTTATCGGAAAGCTGCTGTTTAATACGGTCGATCTGCGCGTCGGCTTTGTCGATCTTGTTGATGGCAACAATGATCGGCACGCCGGCCGCTTTGGCGTGGTTGATCGCTTCCACCGTCTGCGGCATGACGCCGTCGTCGGCAGCGACCACGAGAATGACAACGTCGGTCACCTTGGCGCCGCGAGCACGCATGCGTGTAAACGCTTCGTGACCCGGGGTATCGATGAAGACGATCTTCTTCTTGTGGATCTCAACCTGATAAGCGCCGATATGCTGCGTAATGCCGCCGGCTTCGCGTTCGGCCACACGGCCCTGGCGAATGGCGTCGAGCAGCGACGTCTTACCGTGATCGACGTGGCCCATAATAGTAACTACTGGGGCGCGAACGACCAGATCCTTGGGATCTTCGGCGAGTTCCACTTCCCACGTCTGTTCATCTTCGTAGCTGACCTGCGAAGCCACCGCACCGAAGTCGCGCGAAATGTCTTCGGCCAACTTCACGTCGATGGTCTGGTTGATGGTCGCGAAGAACTTGCGGTCCACCAGCTTCTTAATAACCAGCGTGGTTTTGATACCGAGCTTTTCGGCCAATTCCTTGACCGTGATGCCTTCGGAAACCGTGATCTCTTTGCCCTTGGCGAGCAGCAGATCCGTGTTTTCCTTCTTGGCGTAAATCGGGCGGAGCTTGCCTTCTTCGGCTTCCTTGACGCGGCCCTGATTGGGGCGCTTGCGGGTGTCGACGCGGCGGCTGGGATCCACCGGCATCGGCATCGCCGTCGGCTGCAACATGTTGGCCGACGTTGGATGCATGGGACGGCCACGGCCAGGACCGCCGGGACCTCCCGGACCACCAGGACGCGGACCATAGGAGGGCTGACCAGGGCCCGTGGGCCGGCCAGGAGTGGGCATGCCCGGACGGGCGCCACCGCCCTGATAAATCGGACGGCCAGGAGCCGGCGCACCAGGACGCGGCCCGGGAGCACCGGGGCGCGGACCCGGAGGGCCCTGCAACTGTTTCAAACGGTCCACCATGTCCGGACGCGGCGGAACGATCGGCCGGGCGGCCGGCTGTCCGGCTAACGGACGGCCCGGGCCACCTTGTTGCGGTTGCGGCTGGGGACGAGGCGTCGGAGCGCCGGGACCCGCGGGGCGGGGCTGCATCGGCGGACGCGGAGCCATCGGAGGCTGCTGGGGACGCGGCGCGGGGGCGCCGGGGCCGACATTTCCCTGTTGGCCTGCGCTATGTTGGCCAGGGCCAACGAAAACGGCGGGCGGAGCCATCGGACGCGGAGCGGCCG
>CANIFK010000518.1 GCA_947466555.1 Acidobacteriota bacterium
CCACGGCGTAACGGTCTGGGTGATCGCATTTCCGGAGACTGATCGTTGGTGGATAGGACGTGAGGTCTTCGGTTCGCAAGATCTGCTCGGCCGGAGGGAGATTGAACGGGAGGCAGACCGCGGAAACCCCGGAAGGGTCGGTTCTGGACATCTCGTAGAAATGCCGCTGCTGCGGGCGAAACTGACGACTTCCCCAATAACTCCGCGATGCTTGATCGGCTTCAGGCTTCTCTTGCCCGCGGGAAGAAGCCAATCGGCGGCGGCGCAAATTTCAGGCAAAGGGCAGGGGCAACGGGCGGCGCACCACGCAGCACTTGGTATCAGTTTTCTGTCCGTTACACGAACTCGAACAGCGGGACGCCTGATTTTCGGGCAGCATTGCGCAACTCATTGCGGATGAAGTAGAGGCGTATGGTCACCCGTTTCCGGCTTATCGGGAGAGTCCGTTTGCCGAGACGCTTCGGGCGGTGGATGGGTTAGCTTGCACTTGCAATCAGGTGCTTGGTGTACTTACTACGCCGAATCGGGGGGCAATGGTGAATCGAACCAGTTGCACGACGTGCGAGGGGAGCGGAGACTGCCGTAGATGCGGTGGGACGGGCGTGAACATCGCGTTGAACTCCGATGTGCCTGCGTGTCCGGAATGCTCCGGTACGGGAAAGTGATCCTTCTGTCTCGGAACCGGACGCCCGCGGCGGGCGGATCTGCATGTCGTGTCGATGGCTTGGGCTGATCTCTTTCGGCGGTGTTGGACGAATCTCGTCCGCTTGAAGTGGCAAGGCTGATTTGTGTACCAGTGGCGATTTGACGGGACTGGGGTGGCCGGAGTAGGGCGTCAGGGTTCGACGCTACCGAATCGCCGAGAGCAGATGCGGAAATGACGACGGCCCACCGATCGTGAGACCGGTGGGCCGTCGTTGGGGTGTTACAGGTAGAGTTACTTGGGCGTGACGTGGATGAGGGCACCGGGGTTGGCGTCTTCGATCATCCAGAGCGAGCCATCCGGGGCTTGTTCGACGTCGCGGATGCGCTTGCCGATTTCATAGCGTTCGGCGGTTTTGGCGCCGCCTTTGCCATCGAAAATCACGCGCTGGATGGCCTGGGTGGCCATGCCGCTGATGAAGCCGCTGCCGTCCCACTGCGGGAAGGTCTTCTTCCCCTTATAAAACATCAGATTGCCGGGGGCGATGACGGGGACCCAGTAGAGGACCGGCTTGGTGAATTCGGGCCGGGAGTCGTGGCTGGGGATCGGCACTTCGTTGTAGTTCTTGCCGAACGAAACGACGGGCCAGCCGTAGTTCTTGCCCTTTTCGATGAGGTTGAGCTCGTCGCCGCCGCGGGGGCCGTGTTCCACTTCCCAGAGTTCGCCGGTGGGCGAGAAGGCCAGGCCGTAGGGGGCGCGGAAGCCGCTGGCCCACGTTTCCGAGGGGGTGAGGTTGGGCGTGGGGAAGGTGTAGGTGCTGACCACCGGGGCGGTCTTGGCGACTTCGGTGTCGCGGGGCGGATCGATGAGCGAGATGGTGGAGGCGCCGGTTTTGCCGAAGTTGGGGTTGCCGGGGGCGGGTTTGCCATCGAGGGTGAGGCGGAGGATCTTGCCGACGGGCTGGTCGGGATCCTGGGCCGGGACCATACGCTGGCGGTCGCCGACGGTCATGTAGATGTACTGGCCATCGGGGGAGAAGGCGATCTGGCCGCCGGCCTGGCCGCCCTTGCCGCGGGGCATCTGGCGCCAGAGAACGGTGAGGTCAATGAGGCGCGCGGCGCGGCCGGTGTTCAGTTTGGCGCGGGCGAGGACCTGGCTACCGCCGTATTCACCGGGTTCGATGTAGGTGATGTAGACGCTTTCGTCCTTGGCGAAGTTGGGCGAGACGAAGATGCCGAGCATGCCGTTCTGGCCTTGCCAGTAGACGGGAGGCGTGCCGCCGAGGGGGGCGATTTTTTCGCCCTGGGCGGAGACGAGCCAGATGGGGCCGATCTTTTCGGTGATCAGCATGCGGCCATCGGGGAGGAATGCGATGCGCCAGGGGAGGCCGAAGGTGGCCGTGGTGGTGAGGTTAAACGGCAGGGCGGCTTCGGGCTTTTGGGCGCCGACGTTGGTTTGGGCCCAGGCGGCTGTGGCCAGGATGAGGGGGATTGCCCTTTTCAGCAGTTTCATTGAATACTTCGCTCCTTCACGCTTTTGGTTCTTTATTGTCCCATTATTGATTCGGCGGGTGGGGTATTCGCGTTATTCGTTTCTGCTTCGCCCGGCGCCATCGCGGAGGCCTGTGGTGAGTCCAGAAAGGCGTGCATCATTTCGCGGTAGGCGGTTTCGAGGCCGCGGACGAAGAGGTCGGCGTTGCCCAAGTCGGAGGCGGCGAGGCGGGCTCGCATCTGGCTGCGCAGTTCGGCCAGCGCGGCCGGGTTGGCGGCGTGGGTGATGGCGATTTGGCGGTACTCGTCCTGCGATTTGGCGATCCAATCGTCGAGGCCGTATTGGTGGGCTAGGGCCACGCCGACGCGGGCGACGTGGGCGGCGCCCTCCAAGACCACCAGCGGGACTCCCATGGCTAGCGCTTCGCAGGAGGTGGTTGTGCCGTTATAGGGAAATGGATCGAGGGCGATGTCCATATCGCCATAGTGCTGCAGGTGCACGGCGTGGGAGGGCATTTGGGGGGCGAAGATCAGACGGTCCGCCGGGATGCCGTGTTGCGCGAAATACGCCGTGAACTGCTCCAGGGCGGCGGGGTCCCGGGCGTCTCGGTGCTTGAGGAGGAGTTTCGATTGGGGTACGCCGTCGAGGATGGAGGCCCAGAGGCGGATGACGGCCGGATCGATCTTCATGAAGTTGTTGAACGACCCGAACGTAATGAAGCCGTTGCGGAGGCAGGGGGGCGGGGCGACGGGGGGCGCGTAGGCGGGCAGGGAATAGGTGAGGAAGCAGGGGAGGCGGAAGAGGGTTTCGGAATGGAACGCTTCGGTGAGGCCGGGGGGATCGGTGATGGCGTCGGTGATGCGGTAATCGATAGACGTAAGGCCGGTGGTGTCCGGGTAGCCGAGCCAGGTGACCTGAACGGGGGCGGGTTTGCGGGCGAACAGGAGCAGGCGACACCCGCCGGAGTGGCCGGCGAGATCGACAAGGATATCGATCTGGTCGGCGCGGATGAGGGCGGCGGCGGCATCGTCATCCAGATGATAGATTTCGCGCCAGCGGGGGCCGGCGAGTTCGGTGAATTCGGTGGTGCCGGCGTCGGAGTCCGGGACGTTGGAGTAGCAGTAGAACTCGACTTCGGCGGGGTTGTGGCGTTGGAGGACGGGGAGGAGGAAGATGCGGACGGGGTGGAGGCGATAGTCCGGGGAGACGTAGCCGACGCGGAGTGGGCGGCCGGCGATGGGAGCGGGGGAGTGGGTGGGTTGGAGGGGGCGGATGGGTGCTTCGTAGAGTTCGGCGAAGCGGAAGTGTTCGGCGGCGATCTCTGCGGGGGAGCAGGCGAGCGGGTAATGCATGCTGAAGAGATAGGGCGAATGGGTGCCGTGGCCGGGGACGAGGTTGAGCAGTTGGCGCCAGAGGTCGAGGGCTTCGGTGATGTTGCCCTGACTCATGAGGGAGCTGGCGATGGGGACTAGGGCGTTGTGGTGATCGGGGTCGAGTTCGAGGGCGCGGCGGGCGGCGGTGATGGCTTTGGCGGAGAGCCCGATGTCGGAGTAGACTCTGGCGAGATGGAGGTATGTATCGGGGCGATCGGGGTCGAGGGCGACGGCGGCTTCGAGGCGGTGGATAGCGGGGGCGAAGAGGCGGAGGGCGCCGAGGAGGGCGCCGAGATCGGTGAGGAGGGGGACGTCTTCGGGGAGGAGGCGATTGGCGCGGAGGAGGAGTTCAAGACCCTTTTGCGGGTTGCCGAGATCGCGGGCTAGGAGGCCGAGGCGGTGGAGGGCGCCGGGGTGACCGGGCTGGGCGCGGAGGACGGCGCGGGCGAGGGCTTCGGCTTCGCGGGGGCTGCCATTGGTGTGCAGGGTGGCGGCTTCGGCGAGTTGGGCTTCGGGGTCCATGGGCGGGGTGTTATTGGCGTTCGTGGGGGAGGAGGCGGGCGTTGACGACGTCGAGATAGCGGGCGGCGGATTTGACGCCGGGGGCGAGGGTGAGGGTGGCTCGGAAGGCGATGGCGGCGCGGGCCCACTGGTGGAGGCGGGCGAGGGCGATGCCGAGTTGGAGGTGGGCGGCGGGGGGTTCGTAGCGGAGGGCGATGGCTTGGAGGGCGAGGTCGGCCGCGGATTCGGGCTGGCGGCGGAGGTTGTGGAGGGAGGCGAGGCCGGCGAGGGCATCGGGGGAAGCGGGGTCGAGACGGAGGGCGGTGGAGTAGGCGGTTTCGGCCTTGGCGGGGAGGCGTTTGGCGAGGTAGACGTTGCCGAGGAAGGCGTGGAGGGCGGGGGAGTCTTCGCCGAGTTCGGCGGCCTTTTCGAGATCGGTTTGGGCGAGGGCGGATTGGCGGCGGTGGCTATAGATGACGCCGCGGAGGAAGTAGGCCCAGGCGTGGGGTTCGTGGCCCTCGATGAGCGAGTTGAGCAGCGTTTCGGCCTGTTCGACGCGGCCGAGGACGATGCAGCATTGGGCGAGGGTGCGCTGGTAGCGGATGTCTTCGGGGGCTTCTTCGGCGAGGGATTCGAGGATGGGCAGGGCGAGTTGGGGGCGGCCGGTGCTCATGTAGACGCCGGCGAGTTGGAACTGTTCCTGTTCGGCGGGGGA
>CANIFK010000519.1 GCA_947466555.1 Acidobacteriota bacterium
AAACGGGCAGGAGTACAAGGTTTCCGAAGACGTCTATGGACAGGTTCGGATCGATCTCCCGCCGGGGAAACACAAGATCGACTTCCACTTTGACACGCCGCTGGAAAACCAGATCGGCCGCGTCGTCACGGTACTCTCGCTCGCCATCGCGGCGTATTTATTGGGCCGGAAGAAGTAGCAGTCCTACTTCACCTTCTTCACTTTCCATTCGATTGCCTGCCCTTCGCCGCCTTGCCGTTCGGCGGTGAGCGTCATCGTATCGGCACCGCTCACTTTGCCTTTGTAGTTCATCTTCATTTCGTTGTCCTGGAACTTGACGACGATCGTGAAGGTAACGCTTTCGCCGGAGACCTTGCCGTCCTCAATGACGGATTTGCCGGCAAACGAGCTGACGGTTTCTCCGGTCAGTTTCGCGCCATCCACCTTGAAGGAGAACGTGCGTTCCATGGTTCCGTTCGGCCCCTCGGCGGAGCCTTTCCATTCGCCGGCCACATCGGCCGCCATCATCGCCAGCGCACTGGTCATCAACAGGAGTAGTGTCTTCATCGCAGCCTGATTCTATCCGATATCCTGAACAGGATGCCCAACCGTCCCAACGTCGCCATCGTTCTTAACGTCTGGTTTCCCAATTCGCACGCCGATGTCTTCTTGAGCCGGCTGCTGGAAGGCTACCGGTTGAACGGCGTCAGCCACCGGCCGCGGCTGAACACGGTGAGCTTCTATGTCGATCAGTTTCCCACCAACGATATGGCGCGCGAACAGGCGCAGGAGTACGGTGTGCGCATCTGCAAGTCGGTGCATGAGGCGCTGTGCCTGGGTGGCGATAAGCTCGCCGTTGATGGCGTGGCCGTGATCGGCGAACACGGGGATTACCCGCGCACGCCACGTGGGAATTTCATGTATCCGCGCAAGAAGCGCTTCGATGAAGTGACGGCCGAATTCCAACGCGCGGGCCGTGTTCTGCCGTTGATGAACGACAAGTATTTCGCCTACGAATGGGCCGACGCGCGCGCCATTTACGACCGCGTGAAGCGGGACCGGATTCCGTTTTTTTGCGGGTCGTCGTTGCCCCTGACGTGGCGGCGGCCAGCGTTGGAGTTTCAGCGGGGCGTGGAGTTGGATGAGGTGTTGGCCGTGTCGTTCTCCGACCTTGAAGAACACGGGTATCACGCGATCGAGCTGTTGCAGGCCATGGTGGAAAAACGCAAGGGAGGCGAGACGGGCATTGCTGAAATTCGCTACGCCGAGGGGGAAGCCGTGTGGCAGGACAAGAGCTGGTCGCGCGAGTTGCTCGACGCCGCGCTGAAGCACCGCGTCAACCATGTGCCGAAATCCACTGAGCCCGATCAGGCAATATTTGTCCGCTATCGCGACGGGCTGAAAGCAACGATTCTGAACCTCAATACGCAGGCCCGCGACTATCTGTTCGCCGCCCGGGAGAAGTCGGGGAAAATGCACGCGAGTTGCTTCTACATTCAGCTCTATGTGCACAATCACTGGGGTTTTATGGTGAAACATTTCGAGGATCTGGTGCTGAGCAAACGATCGCCGTTTCCGCCGGAGCGAACGTTGCTGGCCAACGGGATCATGCTGGCCGGATTGGACTCGCGCCTGGACGGGCACAAGTGGCTTCCCACCCCCCACCTGGAAATTCGCTACTGACGGTGCTGCTATGAGGGCAGGAGGTTCCCCGTATGCCCTTCCCGTTCGTCTTCTTGACTGCCCTTTTCTGCCCCGCGCAGACCGCGCCGGACGGAGAGGAGCTCGCGCTCCGCACCGATCCCGGCTGGCAGCAATTGGTCGTCGTACTTTCCAATGGCCGGCGCGTTACCTAGTTACCTTTCAGCGGGCCGAGGTGAAGAACGTTCTCTATGTCGGCCAACGGCTCGATCGTTGGTGAGATCGCGTGGACCTCTCTAAGTGGCGTGCATCGCATCCGGGGCAAGCTCTCCGGCGCCGCTCTCACGTATGAGGAAACCGAGGCCATTCGAATCGCACACACGGGTTTACCGCCTGCCACGTATAATGTGTGCGGAGTTCGCCGAACCGCAACGCGTTCCATGAAACTATACCTTCTCACCGCCGTGGCCCTATCGGCCCAGATCGCCGACTACCCGGCCGACAAAGTTGCTGACATTCCGGTCAACTATACCGATGCCCAATCGGGCAACTACACGCTGCCCGATCCCCTGACGATGGCCGACGGCAAGCCTGTGCGCGACGCCAAAGCGTGGGCCAAACGGCGCACCGAAATCCTTCATCTGTTCGAGGAGTTGCAGTTCGGGCGCACGCCGCCGGCACCGAAGAAAATCCGCTTCGACGTCTTCGACAAGGGCACGCCCGCGCTCAACGGCAAGGCGCTACGCAAACAGATCACCATCTACTTCGGACCCAATAACGACGGGCCGAAGATGGATCTTCTGCTCTACACACCGGCCAACGCCGCCGGCCCAGTTCCGGTTTTGTTGAACGCCGGATTCTCCGCCAACTCGGCTGCGGTGGAAGACCCCGGCATTCGCCCTGGACTCATCTGGAATCGCGAAAAACAGCGCGTCCCCGTGCCTCCTGGCCGCGGCTTCGGCCGCTTGAAAGTGGAGCCGTTTCTCGATGCCGGATTCGGTGTCGCCACGGTCTACTACGGCGATATCGATCCGGATTTCAACGGCGGCATCGCTCACGGCGTCCGGTCCCTCTTCCCCGCCCCGAAGCCCGATGAATGGGGCACGATATCGGCATGGGCCTGGGGGCTATCGCGCGCACTCGATTACCTGGAAACCGACAAGAACGTGAACGCGAAGAAGGTTGCCGTTACCGGCGTTTCCCGCCTCGGCAAGACCGTTCTCTGGACCGGCGCGCACGACCCGCGTTTCGCCATGGTGATTGCCAGTTGCTCCGGCGAAGGTGGCGCGGCGCTTTCCCGCCGCAACTATGGCGAGACCATCGCCCACCTCACAGCGCCCACCCGCTACCCGTATCAGTTCGCGCAAAACTACTCCAAATACGCGGCAAATCCCGCCGATTCGCCGATCGATGCCCACATGCTCATTTCGCTCATCGCGCCGCGCCCGTTGCTGTTGCAGACGGGCACCACCGACAAATGGTCCGACCCGAAGGGCGAGTATCTGGCCGCCCTCGCGGCCGCGCCTGTCTACAAACTGCTCGGACAAACCGCGCTTGCAGCGAAGGATGTCCCGCCCGCCGGGGAGACCGTCATGACCACGCTCGGCTACCACATGCACAATGGCGGACACGGCATGGTGCCAGCCGATTGGAACGTCTTTCTCCAGTTCATGAAGGCTTACCTGTGATGATCTCTCGCCGTGCCCTACTGCTGGCCGCCACGCCGCCGTTCCGCTGGCGCATGCCCGATGAGACAACGCCCCATAAGCGAACGTGGATGACCTTCGGCGCGCATCAAAACATCTGGGGGGCGCGGCTCATCGCGGAAGTACAACGCGAACTGGCCACGATTGCCGAAACCATCGCGCGTTTCGAGCCCGTCAGCATGCTCGTCGAACCCACCGTGCGGAAGGAAGCGCGGCAGTTGCTGCCCGCCACGGTCGAACAAATCGCCGCCCCGCTCGATGATCTGTGGGCGCGCGACACCGCGCCGGTCTTCGTGTTCGGCGCCGCGAAAAACAAGGCCGCCGTCGATCTCAATTTCAACGGCTGGGGGGAAAAGCAACCGCACGACCGGGATGCCGAAGTGGCCTCATTCATCGCGCGCAGGGCGGGTGCCGCCCGCCTGCAGTCGGATCTGGTTCTGGAAGGCGGTGGCATTGAAGTCGATGGCCAGGGTACCGCCGTCATCGCCGAAAGTTGCGTGCTGAATGACAACCGCAACCCCGGCGTCACCAAGGCGGATTTTGAACGCGCCATTCGCCCGCTCCTGGGTCTGGAAAAAATCATATGGCTCCCCGGCGTTAAGGGCCATGACATCACCGACGGCCACACAGATTTCTACGCCCGCTTCGCCGCGCCCGGTGTTGTCCTGTGCGGGGACGACCCGGCCGATCCCATTACAAAGCAGCACTTGAAAATCCTCAAAGCCGCCACCGATGCCGCCGGCCGCGCCCTGGAAGTGGTGCCGTTAAAGGCCCCTACCAAGCCGCGCAACAGATTCCAATCAAAAGATCTCGCCGTCGGCTACGTTGGTTTTTACGCCTGCAACGGCGCCATCATCGCGCAGGAGTTTGGCGACGCCAAGGCCGACGCCGCCGCCCTCGCCACGCTCCGGAAACTCTTCCCTTCCCGCCAGATCATCCAACTCAATTGCGATGCCCTCGCCGCCGGCGGAGGCACCGTTCATTGCGTCACGCAACAGGAGCCCGCATGACCCGCCGCTCTCTCTTGCTAGCCGCCGCCGCTCCTTCCAACCGCGTTCGCATCGCGCTCATGGGCGTCCGTGGCCGGGGCCGCAATTTGACCCAGGCCTTCGCCGCCATGCCCGACGTGGACATCGCCTACGTCTGCGACGTCGATGCCACCGTTGTCGAACCGGCCATGCAGCTCATCGAAAAATCGGGCCGCCGGCGGCCGCCGCTGGTGAGCGATATCCGCCGTTGTCTGGACGACAAAAACATTGATGCCATCGTCATGGGCACTCCGCTCCACTGGCACGCCCCGGGCACCATCCTCGCCTGCGCCGCCGGGAAAGATGTGTACGTGGAAAAGCCCGTCTCGCACAATCTGCACGAAGGCCGG
>CANIFK010000520.1 GCA_947466555.1 Acidobacteriota bacterium
TGCGGCTTTGGCGTGGGGTGTGGCAGCGGGGGCGGAGGTGCGGGAGAACTACGCCAAACTGTGCGCGGGGTGCCATGGCGCCGACGCGCGCGGTTCGCAACAGGGGCCGGGGTTGTCAGGGAATTTGCGGCTGCGGAAGCGCTCAGCGCAGAACCTGCGGAACGTGATTACGCGTGGCATTCCGGCGGCAGGCATGCCGGCGTTCGACCTGCCGGCCGCAGAGGTGGATGGACTGGTGCAGTTGGTTGTTTCGCTGAATGCCTCCGCTGCGGAAGCAAACGTGGAAGGGGACAAGAAGGCGGGCGGCGCGTTCTTCTTCGGCAAGGGGCAGTGCGCGACGTGCCACATGGTGAACGGGCAAGGATCGGCGATTGGACCGGACCTGTCGGCGGTGGCGCGGGAGTTGACGGTGGACCAGTTGCGGGACGCACTGGCGAAGCCGGAGGCGCGGATTGTGCCTGGGTATGAACTGGTAACGGTTGGATTGAAGAAGGGCGGGACGGTCCGCGGGTTCGCGCGGAACCGGACGGCCTACGAGATTGTGGTGCAGGACCTGAAGGGCGGGTTCCATCCGCTATCGATGGACCAGGTGGCGCGCGTGACGGAGGAGAAGAGTTCGTTGATGCCGGTGGTGAAGGCGTCCGCGGAAGAGGCGCAAAATCTGCTGGCGTTTTTGAGCGAGCGGAAGGGTGTGGAGGTCGGCGCGATTGTCACGGCCCCGGCGGCACGAGTGGAAGCATCGGGCGGAGTCGATTTCGCGCGGATTCAGAATCCGAAACCCGGCGACTGGGTTTCCTACAACGGGAACTTGAGCGGGAATCGCTACAGTCCGCTGGACCAGATCAATGCGGGCAACGTGAACAAGCTTGCACTGCAGTGGTCGTTCTCCATTCCGCTGTGGACCCAGTTTCTGCCGGACACGCCGTACTATCACGAGAACATGCGGTACTTCGGACTGGAGACCGTACCGCTTGTCGCCGACGGCATCATGTACGCCACCGGGCCGAACCAGGTATACGCGCTTGACGCGACTACGGGTCAGCAAATCTGGCAGTACTCGCGGCCGCGTACGCCGGGCCTGGTTTCCGATCCCTCGCTCGGCACCAACCGGGGCGTGGCGATTCTGGGCGACAATCTGTTCTTCGTTACCGACAATGCGCACCTGCTGGCGCTCAATCGAGTTACGGGCCGGCTGGTGTGGGAGACGGTGATGTGGGATGAGCCGCAGAAGTATGGCGGTACGATCGCGCCGTTGATCGTGAAGGACATGGTGGTGGCCGGCGTGGCGGGCGGCGATTGGGGCATTCGAGGATTCGTGGCGGCGTACAAGGCCTCTTCGGGCGAGCGCGTCTGGCGCACCTGGACAGTGCCGGCGGCGGGCGAACCGGGGATCGAAACGTGGAAGGGAAACGGGTACAAATTAGGGGGAGGATCGACGTGGTTGACCGGTTCCTATGACCCGGGAACGGACATGCTCTACTGGGCGACCGGCAACCCGTGGCCGAACTCCGACGACCGCGACCGCGGCGGGGACAACCTGTTCACCGACAGCGTCCTGGCGCTGGATCCGGCCACCGGCAAGATGAAGTGGTACTACCAGTTCACGCCGCACGACACGCACGACTGGGACGCCACGGAGCCCAACGTTCTGGTGGACACAACCTACCAGGGCAAGCCCCGGAAGCTGATGCTGCACGCGGATAGAAACGGATTCTTCTATGTGTTCGACCGGACGGACGGCAAACTGCTGCTGGCGAAATCGTTCATGCACAAAGTGACGTGGGCCAGCGGGATCGGGGCCGATGGGCGTCCGATCAAATCGCCGCCCGGGGAACTGAGTTGCCCGGACCACGCGACAAATTGGAACGGGACCGCATACAGCCCGGCGACGAAGCTCTACTACGTGATTGCAATTGAGAAGTGCGTGGTGAACCTGTTGCCGGGGAGTTGGAAGACGGCGCGGCCGCCCGAGGATCCGGGGAAGAAGTATCTGCGCGCGTTGAATATCGAGACGGGGCAGACAGCGTGGGAGGTGCCGTTGACCGGGCCGATCGACGGCAAACGCGTGGCGGGCATCCTGGGCACAGCTGGAGGCATTCTGTTCTACGGCGACCCCAGCGGCTACCTGGTGGCGGCGAGCGAGCGCGACGGCAAGACGCTGTGGCGCATTCCGCTGAACGCCACGATCAAGACATCCCCGATGACCTACACCGTGGAAGGGCGGCAGTTTGTAACACTCGCCGCGGGCTCCAACATTTTGACCTTCGCGCTACCGCAGTAGTTCATTACAATGGCTGCGTGAATCTACGCGCGCTGTTTCTTCTTTCCTCTTTCGTGTTGCAGGCGGCCCTGGTCCGCGTGGAGATTTCGGAACGTTCGGCAATCCTGGATGGTAAGGCGTTCGGGCAGGCGGGCACGTATGAGCGAATGGTGGGGAAGGCCTATTTCGCGGTTGACCCGATGGCGGCGGCGAACCAGGACGTAGTCAATCTGAAGCTCGCGCCCCGAAATTCCAAGGGGCTGGTGGAATTCTACGCTGACTTTGTGATCTTCTCTCCCGCGGACCCGCGGAAGAGCAACGGCACCTTGTTTTTTGAAGTGTCCAACCGCGGGCGAAAAGGGCTCCTGGCAACGTTCAACAGCGCCACCGGCTCCAACGATCCGCGCACGGCCGCCGAGTTTGGCGACGGCCTGTTGATGGAGCAAGGCTTCACGCTCGCGTGGCTGGGCTGGCAGTTCGATGTGCCGCGCGAAGCGCCATTGATGAGCGTCACCGTACCGGTAGCAAAGAACGCCGACGGCACACCGATCCGCGGTGTGGTGCGCAGTGACTTTGTACCGGACGGCGCCATCACCTCCTTCTCCCTGGGCGACCGCCTGTTCTTTCCCTATCGGGCAGCAGCAGGCGCAGCGGCGACGTTGACGGAACGCAGCCTGGCGAATGGGACCCGGCGAGTCATCCCCCGCGAACAGTGGGGTTTTACGGACGACCGGGGCGCGGTGCGGAAGACGTCGGGCTTTGAATCGGGCAAGATTTACGAGGTGGTGTACGAGTCGCAGGACCCGCCGGTGGTCGGCCTCGGCATGACGGGAATCCGGGACTTTATCGCCGCCCTGAAGAGCGGGGCGGCTCCCACACCACTAGCCGCATTAGCGCCGGCGGCAAAACGGGCGCTGGCGTTCGGCAGCTCCCAGAGCGGCCGGTTTTTGCGGACATTTTTATATCAGGGATTCAATCGCGACGAGCAGGGGAAGCGCGTGTTTGATGGGGTCTGGGCCAACGTGGCGGGCGGCGGCCGCGGCAATTTCAATCACCAGTTCGCCCAGCCATCGCGCGACGCCCGGCCGTTCTTCAACTTCTACTACGCTACCGATATCTTCCCCTTCACCGACCTGCGACAAACCGATCCAATAACCGGAATGGACGACGGAATTCTGGTACGCGCGCAGCGCGACAACGTCGTGCCGAAGATCTTCTACACGAACTCCGCCTATGAGTACTACGGGCGCGCGGCATCGTTGATGCACACGACGGTGGACGGCTTGCACGACGCGCCGCTTGCCCCCAATACACGCCTTTACGTGATGGCGGGCGGAAATCATGGGCCTGGTTCAATCCCGCCGCCGGCAAACCCGAATACGCGATATGCAAACAACGGGAACGACTATCAGTGGGTCATGCGCGGATTGGTGCCGGCGATGCAGCGATGGATTGCCGACGACATCGCGCCGCCGCCATCCGTGTATCCGCGCGTTGATCGCGGCGAGCTGGCTCCGATCACGAAAATCCGCTTCCCGAAACTCCCCGGCGTGATCGCGCCGGCGCGTGTCCACGACGTCTTCCGCCTGGACTTCGGGCCGGAGTTCCGGACGCGTGGCATTGTGGCGTTTGAACCGCCGAAGATGGGCGCGCCGTTCCCCATTCTGGTGCCCCAAGTGGATGCCGAAGGCAATGACATCGGAGGCCTGAAGACGCCCCAAGTGGCCGTGCCGCTCGCGGTTCACACCGGATGGAATCTGCGCAATCCAGCCATCGGTTCGCCGGAGGAGCTATTCAGCATGGTGGGTTCGTATTTCCCATTCCCAAAGCAGACAGTGACGTCGCGCTATGGAAATCAGGCAGGGTATTTGGAGAAGGTGCGGAGTGCGGCGCGGAAGCTGATTGACGGGCGGTATTTGCTGGAGAGGGACTTGGGGAAGATCGAAGAGTTAGCGCGACGGGAGTGGTCTTTCGTAATGAAATAGACTCCCGCCGCGGCGCGATTAAGCGATGACGTCGTGGATCACGTTGCCATGGACATCGGTCAACCGGAAATCACGGCCGCTATAGCGGTAGGTGAGCTTCAGGTGATCGATCCCGAGCAGGTGCAGAATGGTCGCGTGAATGTCGTGGACATGCACGGGCTTTTCCACGGCCTTAAACCCGAACTCGTCGGTAGCACCGTAAATGGTGCCGCCTTTGACGGCCCCGCCGGCCAGCCACATAGTGAAGCCAAATGGATTGTGATCGCGACCCTTCTTGGCCTGGCCACCGCCACCGCCCACTTCGCGCACCGGCGTACGGCCGAACTCAGAGCCGCAAACAACCAGCGTGTCCTTCCACAACCCGCGCTGCTTCAAATCCTTGATCACCGCGGCGAACGCCTGATCGGAATTCTTCGCATTCGTCTTGTGGCCCATGATGTCGGCGTGGGCATCCCA
>CANIFK010000521.1 GCA_947466555.1 Acidobacteriota bacterium
ATGGGGAGCGGGAAGGTGGACTTGCTCTCCACGGTGAAGTAGGGGTGCAGCTCTTCGTAGATTTCGTGCGGCAGGTTGATGTGTTCGCGTTTGTAGAACCAGGAGTAATCGCCGCCGAACTTTTTCTTGTATTCTCGTTCGGCCGAGATCTTGCGGGCGATGGTGTAGGCGAGCGAGCCCTCGGTGGGGATGACGATCAGGAACTGGCCGCGCTGCTTGTCGAGCAGACGGTAGGCCTCTTTGATGGCGCCGGGGAGATTGGGCAGGTGTTCCAGAACGTGGACGGCGATGACGCGGTCCATGGAGCCTTCGGGGAAGTCCATCTGCTGCTGGCAATCGCCGACGGTGACGTTGATGCGCGGGAAGTTCTTGCGGATTTCGGCCGCCATGTTTTCGCGCAGTTCGAGGGCGTGGTAGTTCTTTTCCTGCTCCGGGGTGAGCGTTTCGTAGCGGATGTGTTCTCCGAGCCCGGCGCCTATTTCGAGAGTCGACACGAAGCCGGGGCGGGAGTGGCGGACGGGGAATTTATGATTGAAGCCCTCCACGATTCCAAACCAGGCACCAGGCAGACGGTCGTGCCAGTGCTTCATGAATTCGTCACTGATGCGACGCTGTTCGGTGGTCAGGGGGGGGAGGACCTTGGGCCATTTCGCGGCGGAAGCCATTGGCTTCAATTATAGCTATGCGTTTGCGGATTTGGCCGAAACGGTTGAGACCGATACAATGACAAGAGCATGTCGTTCCCGTTCCCCCTCCCCCCAGTTCCGGCCAGTCCGGTGGTCCCGTCGTGGACCGGGCGGGGATTTCAGATCGGGCAACGATTGGAACCGGTGTTGAGTTACACGGTGACCGAGTCCGGGTGGACCGATGGGCTCACGCATTTTCACGAGTCGCTGGCGGGGGATCAGCACTACATCGACATCGCTTCGCGGGGCAATTCGCTGTCGCGGTTGCGGAAGTGGGTGACGGGCGAGCGGCCGGTGATTATGGATATCGGCTGCAGTTCCGGGTTCTTGCTGCGTGATATTAAGAAGGAGTTTCCGCATGCGCAGGTGGTGGGGGCCGACTATGTGCCGGCGCCGCTACACAAGTTGGCGAAGGCGCATCCGGATTGGCCGTTGATTCAGTTCGACCTGACCACGAGTCCGTTACCGGATGCCTGCCTGGACGCGGCGTCGCTGGCGAACGTGCTGGAGCATATCGGCGACGACGCGATGGCGGTGAAGCAGGTGTACCGGATGTTGCGGCCCGGTGGCGTGGCGGTAATCGAGGTTCCGGCGGGGCCGCACCTATTTGACGTCTACGACAAGCAATTGATGCATTTCCGGCGGTACAGCCGGAAGAGCTTGCACGAGTTGCTGGCGGGAGCGGGCTTTGAAGTGCACGATGAATCGCACATTGGATTCTTTGTGTATCCGGCGTTCGCGATGATCAAAAAGCGGAACAGGAAGTATCTGTCGCTATCCGACGAGGAGCAGTTGCAGATCGTGGAAGGCAGCATTAACATTGCCCGCGGGAATCCGATGATGGATGTGATTATGTCGGTGGAAGAGTCGCTGCGGTATAAGGTGCCGTACCCATTTGGGATCCGGTGTGTGGCGGTGGGGCGGAAACCATAAAACAAGTACTTCTAAACTTGTTTATTATAGGGAAATGAGATTTGGGTTCGTAAGGCTTGAATGGTATTCCGGGGCGTAGTGGCCGTTGTATCCATTCTCGCCGGCCGAAAGGTGATGGGCGAAGAACTGCGGTTTATTCCCCTGTCCCGGGGCGAGTCTCTACTTGCCGAAGGCGACAAACGATTGCGCGTGACTCGTGCGCGCAAGGGCGAAGTTGACCCCGAAGTATTGGAGCGCGATCTGCGGCAGTATGCGGGGCGCGTGGTGGCCGCCGACGCAACCGAGTATGACGATCAGTGGCTGTACGGTTGCGTCGACATGTCCCAACACCAGACCTGAGTCGGGTTATTTCAGAGATTTCAGGTAGGCGAGCACGGCTTCGGCGTGTTCGGGCGAGTACTTATACATGGGCATGGGCGGGCCAGCGGGTTTGCCGTTGGGGCCGAGGCCGGTTTGCAGGTATTTGATGAGTGCGCCTTCGCCCCATTTCGTCCAGAGCTTACCGGTGGGGGTGAGGTCGGGCGAGGTCTTATGCCAGCCGGGCGGGGGCGTGCCGAGGGGCTGAATGTCCATGATGGTCCCCTTCATCCACTTGGATTTGTCGAGTTCGCCTTTGTCGTTCTTCGGCGTGTGGCAGGACGCGCACTGTCCGATATTTTCGACGAGATAGCGCCCTAATTCGAGCTGTTTCTTATCCTGCGCGCAGGCCGGCAGAGCGAGGACCGCGAACGCGATTGCGATGCGAAGGTGCATAGACCCTATGCTACTCCGAGCGGAGGGATTCGAGCAAAGGCGTGCGGAGGGCGGCGAGGGTGGCGATCCAGGTTGACAGCAGCCCGACTGCGGCGACGATGACCAGAAGAGTCGTGAGCGCGACAAAGGGGAGCGAATGGGAGCGCTGGGCAAGCGCCGGGCTGACGGCGATGAGAGCGCAGATGGTGCCGATAAAGAGGCCGGCGGCGAGGAGGGCTGCGTTTTCCAGGAAGACCACCGTCATGACTTCTCGCTGGGTGTAGCCGACAGCGCGGAGGAGCGCGAGTTCGCGACGGCGTTCGAGGACATTACGGAGAAGTACGGCGGCGAGGCCGACGGTGCCGATGAGCAGGCCGAGGGCGCCGAGGGCCTGGAAGGTGGAGAGGTACGTGTTTTCGACGCGATGGAACTGGGCGAGGCGGTCGCCGGTCGGGGTGATGTCGAAGCCGCTATCAGAGAGTGATTCTTCGAGCGCGGAGGTGACCATGCCCCACATGGCTTCAGGTGCGTCGAGGAGGAAAAGACGATGGCCCTGCTCTTCGGGAAAGATGCGGAGGAAGGCTTCTTCGCCGATGAGAATTTCGCTTTGGAAGAGGCTGCCGGAGAGGGTGCCGACGATTTGGAGGCGAATGGGTTCGACGCCATGAGGGATATCGACGGTGTCGCCGATGTGCTTATGGAGAACGTATTCGAGCGTGTTGGCGTCGACCATGGCGGGGACGAGGCCTTTGGGGAGCGTGGCGCCAAGTTGGGTCCAGGCGTCGACCGGGGAGACGCGGAAGCGATTTTCGGCGCGGAAGGCAGCGGGGACGCCGACCATTTTCGGGCGGGTGGGTTGATAGAGATTCAGGCAGCTGACGTCTTCACCGGGGCGGACACGGAAGGCAGCTACGCGGAGTCCGCGGACGGCGTCCTCATTGATGTTGAGCGCGGCACGTCCGTCGATGGAGGAGAGGTTCTGATAGATGGGCCATTGCGATTCGGCGAGCAGTGGGAAGCCGCCGGTGCCGGACTGTTTGGAGGCGTCGAAGGCGCCGGGGCTTTGCCGGAACGCTTCGAGCGCCACGAGGAGGAAGACGGCGAGGGCAATCAGCAGGATGGTGAGGAAGCTGCGGCCGGGCTGCTGGGCGGCGCTGGCGAGCGCGAGGTCGGGCAGTGACTGGACGGGTTGTAGACGTGGGCTTTCGAGCCACAAACGGCAGTAGAGGGCTCCGCCGGTGAGTAGGCAGAAGCCGGCACCGAAGAAGCCGCCTTCCGGGGGGATGCGGCCGAGAGCACTGAGGGCAACGAGTGTAATGCCGCCGAGCAAGAGCAGGAGCGCGGCGATGCGGATCCAGTGGGGCGTTTTGAGAATGGTTTCTGGCCGGGCTCCGGAGAGGAGTTGGCGCGGGGACATTTTGCGGAGGCGGCGGAGGCTGACGGTGATGATGATGACGGCGATGACGACGCCTTGGAAGACGGCGGCGGTGAAGGGAGCCGCGGCGAAGTGGAGGGTGAGGCTGGTGGTGCCGACGGCGTCCACCCACCAGGTGCGCAGGGCGTAGAGGATGAAGGCGGAGTAGCCGATGCCGAGGAAGATGCCGAGGACCGAGCCGGCGATGCCGAGTAGAATTCCTTCGCGGAGGAAGACGCGGCGGACGGCGCCGCGATCAAAGCCCAAGGCCTGGTAGAGGCCAATTTCGCGCAGGCGTTGTTCGACACCGAGCCGGAAGAAGAGGGCCGTCAGCAGCAGCGCGGAGACCAGAAGGAAGAAGCTGAAGTAGCCGAAATATTCGCCGAAGTCGGTGGTGCCGCGGGAGGCTTCTTCAGCCTGTTGGCGGGGCAGGAAGAGGGAGATGCCGTCGCGGGCGAGGTCCGTACTGGGGGTGAGATTGAGGTTCGGCGGGGTGGCGTTTTCGGGCGTGTAGAAACGAATGGCGGTGACCTTGCCGAAGCGGTTTTGCCAGAGTTTCTGACCTTCGGCGAGGTTGATGGCGGCCTTGGGCGTGGTGCGGTAGTCGTCCCAGTATTTTTCGTCCTGGGGGCGGATTTTATTGAGGTCGAGAGGGAAGGGCGGGTCCCAGTCGCTGAGGCTGACGGTGTCGGAGATGCCGGGATAGTCGGGCGCCATTTGGCGATCGCCGAGGATTTCGCGCGGTTGGATGGCGTTGAGGGTGAAGGTATTTGAGGAGGTGAGGAGGCGGCCCTCCTGTTTCCAGAGATAGTAATCGAGCGTGACGGGATCGCCGATATTGGCCTGGAGCTGGGCGGCGGCCCAGTCATTGATTACGATGGATCCTTCCGGCACATTTTCCCGGGCGGCGACGAGGGAATAGGGGACGCTGG
>CANIFK010000522.1 GCA_947466555.1 Acidobacteriota bacterium
ACTCGTCACCGATCTCAAGCGCGAGAGCATCACGACGGTCGCCCACAAAACCGCCACCTTCCTGACAACCCGCTGCCAGACGCTGGACGGCGCCTACTACGAGGTCTACGATCTCAAGTCCGGCCGCCGCCTGGCATTCGAAGACATCGTCGAGTCCGGCAAGCTCCCGCCCAGCGGCGAGCCGAACCTCGGCCTACTGGCGAACGGCATCATCTACAACGACAAAGAGACGCCGTACAGCCAGCTGAAAGGCGTGCTGAAACCGCAATTTCTTCCATAGTCTCCTGACACCACGCTGTCAGGAGCCCCCCGGCATACTGCCTTCATGCAGATCACACAACTCAAAGATATCGGCGTTATCACCGCCGCCCTCCCGGCCTCCCGCGACTTCTACGTCGCTCAGCTGGGCTTCACGCCCGTCTTCGTTTCCGACTGGTACATTCACCTGAAGAATGGCCCGGTGGAACTCGGCCTGATGGCCGCCACCGCGGAAGCGCCCGCCGTTCCCGCAAATGGCGTCTGGCTCTCGCTCGGCGTCGAAAGCGCCGATGCTGAATACGCCCGCCTGCAGGCGGGCGGCGCGACACTCGACGCTGCTCCGGAGGACAAGCCCTGGGGCGAGCGCTGCTTCGTCGTCCGCGATCCCAACGGCTTCGGCGTCAACCTCTCCCAGTCCATCCCGCCCAGCGAGGAGTTTATGCGCGCCCATGCGACGAGCTGACCGGCTCTTCCAACTCGTCCAGCTGCTCCGCCGCCGTCGCACCGTGACGGCGGCGGAGCTCGCCCGTTCGCTCGAAGTTTCCGAGCGCACCGTCTACCGCGACGTCCAGGACCTCTCGCTTTCCGGCGTGCCCATCGAAGGCGAGGCCGGCGTCGGCTACCGTCTGAAACCCGGCTTCGATCTCCCGCCCCTCATGTTCACCGCCGAAGAGTTGCAAGCCCTCCGCCTCGGCGCGCAGATCGTCCAGGGCTGGGCGGACGACGCGCTGGCCAACGCGGCCGCCAGCGCCCTCGGCCGCATCGAAAACGTCCTGCCCCCGAAGCTCCGCGAGGAGGCCAACCGCCAGTTCCTCTTCGCGCCCAGCTTCGCCGTCACCCGCGAAACCAAAGCCTGGATGCGCGAGTTGCGCGCCGCCATGCGCGACCGGCACAAAGTATCGATCACCTACCGCAAAGCCGAGGACGACGCCGCGCCCACCGCGCGCACCGTGGAACCGCTGGGTCTTTATTTCTGGGGCAAAACGTGGACGCTCGGCGCCTGGTGCGAACTGCGCGGGGGCTTCCGGACTTTCCGGCTGGACCGCATCACCGCGCTCACCATCCTCACGGGTTCCACCTACTCGCGCACGCCCGAAGACTACATCCGCCACGCCGAAGAGTCGTAAGCTGTTGGGGATGCTTCGCCGTTATTTCCTCGCCTCGCTCGCCGCCGCCGCTCAACCGCCGGCCGTCTTCATGAAGTCGCCAGGCAAAGGCACGGCCATCATGGGCATCGCCTACTACGCCAAGCCGACGGGTTTGGAAATGGTCTCGCTGGAGCAGCGCTGGTCGCGGTCGGACACGATCGATACCGTGTTCCGCCGGACGTCGAAGGATAACGGCGCGACGTGGTCGTCGCCGGTCGAATCGAAGACCGGCGAGAAGCGCGCGAATGGCACCTGGCGCAAGCATCCGCGCGCGGGCTACGTGGATCCGAAATCGAAGCGCCTGCTGGAATTCTGGATGGAAGCGGTGCTGCCCACCGACGATCCGCTGGAGGGCCTGCGCCGCTACGGCGTCTACTATTCCATCGATGGCGGTCCGGCGCGCCAGATGATCCACAAAGGCCCCGGCTTCGACGCCATGCACCCGATCCCCGGCAGCGAATTGGGCCGCAACGGCTTCATGCTGGGCGATCACGGCTCGGCCCCGATCACGGCGCCGAACGGCGACATCCTGGTGCCGTTGGAGATCTTTCCGGCGAAGGACGGCAAGCTCTTCAACCCCGGCGGCGGGTACACGTGGTCGGACTCGGCTGTGATTCATGGCCGGTGGAAGAACGGCGACTTGGAGTGGACGATGTCGAACATCGTCCAGGGCGACCCGGCGGTGACGACGCGCGGGATGGTGGAGCCGACGCTCGCGTTCCTGGACAAGAAGCGCGTGCTGATGGTCATGCGCGGATCGAACGATAAGAACACCAAGCTGCCCGGCTACAAGTGGTACAGCCTGTCCACCGATGGCGGCCGGACCTTCCCGCCCGCGAAGCCGTGGACGTGGACCGATGGCGGCCACTTCTTTTCGCCCAGCAGTTGCAGCTTTCTGGTGCCGCACTCGAACGGGAAGCTGTACTGGCTGGGCAACATCACGCCGGATAACCCGAAGGGTAACCGGCCGCGGTATCCGTTTGTGATCGCCGAGGTGGACAAGGCCAGCGGGCTTTTGAAGCAGGCGACGCTGCGGCAGATCGACACGCGGCAGCCGGGCGAGCACGAGATTCTGACGCTATCGAACTTCTACGCCCACGAGGACCGGGTGACGCACGAGATCGTGTTGTACATGACGCGCCTGTTTGCACACAACGACGGCTGGGAAGGCGACGGCATGCGCTACCGCGTTACAGCACCATAGCGTACCAGCAGAGCAGCATCGGGATACCGAGTGTCTCCGGCGGGGCCGTGCCGAGTTCGACGTGGACGCCTTTTACGAGGCCGGGCTTCACGGTGTAGGCGAACAGCGTCTGGCCCTCGGCGTCCCGCAGCGCCCAGCGGGTGCCCATGAGGTTGACGGGTTTCCAGTTGTATTCGGCGTCGCCGAGGCGCAATGTGGCGCAGCCGCCGGCACGCTCTTCGAGCGTGGCCAGAACGGTGCCATCGGCCGCCAGCGTGCGCCGTTTGCGGAGCAGGCCGTTATCGCGCAGGTCGTAGACATCGTCGCCCATGCGCCCTTGCGCTGCGCCGACGGGTAACTGCTTGAACAGAAGCTCCGCGTCGAGCTCCTCCAGGAGCCAGTGCCGGCGCAGACCTTCAGGCTGTTTCCAATCCACGTCGGGATAATCGGCAGAACGGGCGGGAAACTTTAGGCCAGCCGGTTGAGGATCAGATCGACATCGGCTTCGGTGGTTCGGAGATTCATGAAGCAAGCGCGGAGGCCGGTGCGCCCTTTCACGTAGGCCGGGCCCAGGAACGCCAGGCCGGAGTCCACCAGCTGCTTCAGCGCGCGGCGGTTGGCATCGTCGTCTTCGCCACGAAGGCGGAAGCAGACGCAGTTGAAGACCACCGGGGCGAGGAGTTCGAACTCGGGGCGCGCCTCGATTTGCTGGCCCATGTAGAGCGCGAGGTCGTGCATGCGTTCGATCACCCCGGCATAGGCGGCGGCGCCGAAGTGCTTGAGCGACCACCAGACCTTCAGCGCCTTGAAGGCGCGGGAGAGTTGGGGGCCGTGATTGGCGAAATCGATGAAGTCCGGATCCTCCGACATCGTCAGGTAGCTGGGGTGGGCATTGAAGGAGTGGTGGAGATGGCGGCGGTCGCGAACGAGGACGCAGCCGGCTTCGTAGGCGCAGAAGAGGAATTTGTGGGGATCGAGGGAGACCGAGTCGGCGAGGGCGAGGGCGGAGAGCTGGGGTTGGAAACGGCTGCTCAAGGCGCTTAGGGCGCCGTAGGCGCCGTCGATGTGGAGCCAGAGTTGGTGCTGGCGACAGAGGCGGGCGAGGTCTTCGATGGGATCGATGGCGCCGGTGGTGACGGTGCCGGCGCTGGCGGCGACACAGAAGGGGATGCGGCCGGCGGCGCGGTCGGCGGTGATGGCGTCGGCGAGGAGATCGAGCCGGATGCGGAAGTGTTCGTCGGTGGGGATGTGGCGGAGGTACTGCGTGCCGAGGCCGAGAATGGAAACCGCCTTGTCGATGCTGGAATGGATTTCGTCGGAGGTGTAGAGAACGAGCGGGGCGCGGCTGGCTTGGAGGCCGTGGGTGCGCGCCTTTTCGCCGAGGGCGTGATCGCGAGCGGCGGTGAGGGCGATCAGATTCGCCATGGAGCCGCCGCTGGTGAGGATGCCGCCGGCGGTGGCGGGGAGGCCGAAGAGATCGGCGAACCAGCGGAGGACGGCCTGTTCGACGGCGTTGGCGGCGGGGGAGAGATGCCAGAGATTGCAGTTCTGGTTGAGGGTGGCGGCGACGTGATCGGCGTAAGGGGAGAGGGCGTTGGGCGAGGGCTGGACGTAGGGGAGGAAGCGGGGGTGGGCGGTGTGGGTGGAGTTGGGAACGATGACCTGTTCGAGTTCTTCGAAGAGGGATTCGAGCGACTGGCCGTGTTGGGGCATGGGCTCGGATTTGAGGGCGCGGAGGGCGGGGCGATCGAGATCGGGAAAGACGGGGCGGTCGGGGAGCGAAGCCAGGTAGCGCTGGGTGAATTGGGCGAGGAGTTCGGCGGCGCGGTCGTGCTGTTGTTGGGTGAAGAGCATGGTCGGCTTGTTGTTTCAGGATAACGGGGCGGGGAGTTTCTATACTGAAGGCAGAAATGACACGGATTGTTTTGTTGCTGCTGCTGGCGATTTGCGCGTGGGCGCAAGAGGGGCAGTATCTGTTCCGGGTGGAGCAGGACGCGCTGAGCGGGGCGGCGGATTTCAGCTTTCTGAATTCGCCGTTGACGGAGGCGGATCGGGTCTCGGCGGTGAACGGGCAGTTCTTTACGACTTCGGGCAAGCGG
>CANIFK010000523.1 GCA_947466555.1 Acidobacteriota bacterium
GTGATTTTGTCGAGCTTGGCCTGGGCCTGATAGTCGCCGGGAGCGGAGCGGGCGGGCAGTCCTTCCACTTTGGGAGGAGCCGGGGGCTGGGCGAAAGCGGCGATTACACAGAGGGGCAGGAGGAGACGTGAAAAAAGCATTCCTCGTGACACGTTAGCATATGGGGGCGGGTGGAGTCAGGACAGCGGCAACATTCGGACTCGTAGTTTACTCGTCCAATCGATGGTCACTATTGCGCCGGTGGCCAGTTCCCCGTCGAAATGGCGGAGAGCTAGAAGCAGGCCGGATCCGCGCGCTTCGGGCGTCAACGGAGCGCCGCGGAGCAACACTACGCTGGGCGCATTCGCTTGGGTGTAGGCCAGGATCTGCGGGAAATCCATGTCGTTGGTAAGAATGACGTACCCGTTGGTCCGTGCCCAGTCCGTAATAGAGCGATCCGTCGCTCGGGGATCACCGACATCCGACCAGTGAGCCGACTCAAAGCCCGCGCTCCTGAGAAACTCGATCCATCGCGGAGTCAAGTTCATGTCGACGACCAGCTTCATGCGTTAGCGAGGAGGACTTCGTGCCCTTGCGCCAACTGCGCCGCGAATCCTAGAGCCTCGTAGATATCGGACTCTTCGAGGTAGGCGAAGTCCTTCAGCAGGTCTTCTTTCGATCGGCCAGCCCCCAACTCCTCGACGATCATCCCGACAGTAATACGCATGCCGCGGATGCAGGGCTTGCCACCCATCACCGCCGGGTCCATTGTGATTCGTTGGAACTTGCGCATACAACCAGTGTAGTGTCGTTCAAAAATAAAGAAAGGGGGAAGTGGAATTCCCCCTTTCTCCAGCCAATTTGAATTGCGAGCTTACAGGTGCGCGTCGATCAACTGTTGCAGATCGGTCTTCGACGTCGCGCCCACCTTCTGGGCCACAACCTGGCCGCCCTTGAAGAGCAACAGGGTGGGGATGCCGCGGACGCCGTAGCGCATGGCCGCGCCGCCGTTTTCGTCGACGTTCAGCTTGCCGATGGTCACGCGGCCGGAGTAGTCGTCCGCCAGCGCATCAATCGTGGGAGACATCATGCGGCAAGGTCCGCACCATTCCGCCCAAAAGTCCACAAGCACGGGCTTGTCGGACTGCAGCACCTCGGCGTCCCAGGCGCCGTCGGTAAAGGTAACCGTGTTAATTCCAGCCATTTCTTTTCACTCCAAAACTATTGATGTGCAACCGCGGAAAAAGATTCACCGGCCCAGCAACCGGTCGTACAATGCGACGTATTCGGCGGCCGAGCGGTCCCACGAGAAGTCCTTGGCCATGCCAAGACGCATCCGCTCCAGCCACGCATCCCGGTCGCGGAAGCATTGCAATACATGCCGCAGCGCACCGAGCAACGCCGCCGGGGAATACTCCCCGAATTTGAAACCAGTCGACTCTTCGATGGTATCATCCAGGCCGCCGGTGGCCCGGACGACGGGGGGCGTGCCGTACTTCAGCGAGTAGATCTGATTCAGGCCGCAGGGCTCGTAGCGGCTGGGCATCAGGAACATATCCGAGCCGGCTTCGATGAGATGGGCGAGGCCGTTATTGAAGCCATGCCAGACGCGGAATTTGTCGTGATAGCGGGTGGAGAGATCGTGGAAGATCCACTCCTGATGCGGCTCGCCGCTGCCAAGGGCGACGACGGTGACGTCCTCCTGCATAAGCACGTCGCCGATGGGTTCCAGCAGATCAAACCCCTTCTGTTCGGCGAAGCGGGAGACGACGCCAATCAACGGGCGCGCGTGCGCTTCGGCGCCGAAGCCCATGGCTTCGAGCAGGGCGCGCTTGCAGGCCGCTTTGCCCTCGAGATCTTCAGGCGTGTAGTTGGCCGGGAGGAGCTTATCGGTGGCGGGATTCCAGTCGGCGTAATCGACACCGTTGAGGATGCCGGTGAGCTTGTTCGAACGGGAGCGAAGCAGGCCGTCGAGCCCGAAGCCGTGTTCGGCGGTTTGGATCTCTCGGGCATACGTGGGACTGACGGTGGTGATCTGATCGGCCGCCACAATGGCGCCCTTCATGAGATTGACGTCGCCGTAGAACTCGAGGAATTCGGGGTGGAACTGCAGGCCATCGAGCCCCAGTTCCCACAGCGCCTGCTGGCCGAAGCGGCCCTGGTAGCCGAGGTTGTGGATGGTGAAGACGTGCTTCAAGTGCTCCAGGCGCGGGTCGTTCCAGAACCAGCATTTGGCGTAGATGAGCGCCATGGCGGCTTGCCAGTCGTGGGCATGCAGGATGTCGGGCTGTTCCAGTTCGCGAGCGATAGCGAGGGCGGCCAAGGAGAAGACGGCGAAGCGGAGATGGTTGTCCATGAAGTCCGTGCCGTAGGAGGAGTAGATGCCGTCGCGATCGAAGAACCAGGGAGCGTCGACAAAGTAGAAGGCCACGCCGTCGCGGCGCAGACGCCACACGTCGACGCGGTGGCGGAAATTGTTGATGTAGACAGGCAGGTCCGTCATCACCTTCTCGACACCCGCCGGATGGAGGCCCTTGTACTTGGGGATCACCACGGAGGCCGACATACCTTGTCGAACCAGCGCGGCCGGCAGGGCGCCCAGAACATCAGCGAGTCCACCGGTCTTTGCAAACGGCGCCGCTTCCGACGCCACCATCATCACTTTCGCCATTGCACCCTCATCATAGCCTGTGCCAGCGCGGGCACGATAAAACTGCCCAAAAACGCGCCTAGAAACGAGTTCCACTCCATGGCGAAGGCGCCGACGGCGGCATAGAGCGTGCCGATGCCGGCGTTGGCCAGCGTGGTCAACAGCATGAATCGGCGGAAGGGCATGGCGGTCATGCCGGCGAAGAAAACGGCGGCTTCGGCCAGCACCGGCACAGCGCGGGTGAGGATGACGGTCCATTCGCCATAGCGCGCCCAGAGGCCGGTCATCTGCTCGTCGGCGCGGTCCTTGGCCAGGCGTCCGGCGCGATAGCCGAGCCAGCAGCCGAGCGTCATACCGATGGTGTTCGTCAGCGCGCCGCCGACGAAGCCCAGCAGCACGCCGGAGGCGGTGGAGAGGATGCTGGAAGGCACGGGGAGGAAGATGTCGCCTGCGAGCAGGCCGGCGATGGCGGGCGGGATCCACCAGGCGCCGCGATGATCGGCGATGAGTTGGGTGGCGAAGGCGTTGAAGGTGTCTTCCCAGAGGAAGAAGGGGATGAGAATGATGGCCAGTACAGCGCAGACCAGCAACACAAGACGCATGGGGCCAGCATATCCTTGAATGAATGAAGTTGCCTACGCCCGTTCCGGAAAGCGAACTGAAAACGACTGCTTTGGAGACCATTCGCAAAGCGAAATTCCCGGTCATGGCCACCGTCGATAACGGCCAGCCACGCGCGCGCCCTGTGTCGCCGGTGCGCACCGATGGATTCACGATCTATATCGCGTCGATGCGGGCGTCCGCGAAGACGGCGGAGCTGGAGGCGTGCCCGCGCACGGAGCTGTGCTACCTGTCCGAAGACCACGACCAGGTGCGCATCACAGGCCCGTGTTTATTGGTTACGGACGCGGCGGAGCGGCAATCGATCTGGGATTCGAACCCGTTGTTGCGGGCGTATCTGGGATCGATTGATAACCCTGAATTCGTGCTGTACGTGGTGCAACCGGAGCGCGTGCGCTTCATGCGCGAGTGGGCGTTGGACTACCAGGAAGTGCCACTGGCGTAGATGCTGCGCACACTGGAAAACTACTTTGAATTCGCGCGGCTGGGGACGGGTTGGCGGCAGGAGATGGTCGCCGGGTTGACCACGTTTCTGACGATGGCCTACATCATCTTCGTGAACCCGTCGATCCTGGCGGAGGCGGGGATGCCGGCGGCGGCGGTGACGGCGGCCACCTGTATTTCCGCGGGTTTGGCGAGTATTCTGATGGGCGCGGTGGCGCGGTACCCGATCGCGATGGCGCCGGGTATGGGGCTGAACGCCTACTTCACCTACGGCGTGGTGAAGGGCATGGGCGTCGAGTGGCAGACGGCGCTGGGCGCCGTGTTCCTGTCGGGCGTACTGTTTCTGCTGCTGACGGCGGTGGGGGTGCGGCGATGGATTGTGGAGTCGATTCCGCGCCCGCTGTACGCGGCGACGGCCGTTGGCATCGGGCTGTTCATTGCGCTGATCGGGATGAAGAACGCGGGCATCGTACAGGCGAGCCCGGCGACGATGTTGACGCTGGGGAACCTGCGCGCGCCGGGGACGGTGCTGGCGTTGGCGGGGCTGGTTTTGACGGGCGCGCTGCTGATCGGCGGCGTACGCGCGGCGATGCTGATTGGGGCGGCAGTGACGACCGGAGCCTCGGTTTTATTGGGGTTGACGAAGCTGGGCGGGGGGGCGGCGCCATGGGAGGCGTTGGGCCAGACGGCGTTCCAGTTGAACATTCCGGCGGCGTTTCAGCTGGGTGTGGCGGAGATCGTGTTCGCGTTTTTGTTCGTGGATCTGTTCGACAATCTGGGCACGCTGCTGGCGGTGGCCAATCGCGCGGGGCTGATTGAGAAAGACGGACGGATTCCTCGGATTGAGCGGATTCTGGCAGCGGATTCGGTGGCAACGATGGCGGGGTCGATGATGGGCACCTCGACGGTGGTGAGCTATATCGAAAGCGCGGCTGGCGTGGCGGCGGGCGGACGATCGGGCGTAACGGCGATTGTGACGA
>CANIFK010000524.1 GCA_947466555.1 Acidobacteriota bacterium
CCCAAGGCTTCGAAAAGTAGTCGTTCGCCCCGGCCTTCAGCGCCTTAATCGCCACGTCAATCGATCCATACGCCGTGATCAAAAAGATCGGCGTCTCCTGGTCCCGCTCCCGCACCTCGGCCAGAACTTCCATGCCCGATTTATCGGGCATCATCAGGTCCAACAGCACCAGGTCATACGCGGACTTCGCCATCCGCTCCAACCCCATCGTCGCGTTCACCGCCAGGTCCACCGTGTAGCCTTCAAGGCTCAGCAGCGTCTCCAGGCTCTCCCGAATATCCTCTTCGTCGTCTACGATCAGAATGCGGCCGCGAGCCGGCGCGCCAACGGAATCAGGCATTAACAGGTTTCCTTACCAACGGGAATTCGAGATGGAAGCGCGTCCCCTGCCCAGGCTGCGACAGGACACCAATCGACCCTCCATGCTCTTTCACAATACCGTAGGTAATCGAGAGCCCCAAACCAGTCCCCTTCTTCGCGCCCTTCGTCGTAAAGAAAGGATCGTAAATCCGCGCCAAATTCTCCTCCGGAATCCCGCACCCGGAGTCGATAATCTCCACCCGCGCCGACACCTCGTTCGACGACGTCTCCACCGTCAACGTCCCGCCCTGCTCCATCGCGTCCCGCGCGTTCAAAAACAGATTCAAAAACACCTGCTGCAATTTGCCCGAATTCCCCCGCACCAGTCCCAACGTCCCGGCCAGCCGCTCCTCAGCCGCAATCCGCGACTTGTCCAACTGCGGATGAATCAGCTGCAGCGTCTCCCGGATAATCCGGTTCAAATCAACTTCCTCGTACTCCGTCGACGATGTCCGCGAGAAGTTCAACAGCGAATTCACAATCTCGCTCGCCCGGAACGTCTGTTTGGCAATCTTCTCCAGCAGCTTCGACTTACTCTCGTCCCCGTTCACCTGTTTCGCCAGCAACTGCGCATACGTCGAAATCACCGCCAGCGGCGTGTTCACCTCGTGCGCCACGCCAGCCGACAATAACCCCAGCGACGACAACTTATCCGCCTGCACCAGCCGGTTCTCGAGCACAGACCGCTCCGTAATATCGTCAAACAAAATCAGCCGGCCAATCTGCTCACCCTCGCGCGAAACCAGCGGCGCAAAGACCACATTAATCACCCGGTCAATCTCATTCCGCCCCGGCAGCGGGAACTTGTAGATCGTGTGGATCCCCGCCTCCGTCCGCAGCCGCGTCAGCTGTTCAATCAGATCGGTAGGCAGCAGATCGCGCAGCGGCCGGCCCATCGCGTCTTCGCGACGAATCCCGGTCAACTGCTCCATCTGCGAATTCCAACTCTCCACGCGGTCCTCAAAATCGGCCGCCGCGATCCCAACGTTGATCGACTCAACGATGTTCTCGCTGAACTCCTTCAATCTCTCGTACTCTTCCGCCTTCCGCGCCAGGCTCCGGTACAGCCGCGCGTTCTCGATGGAGATCCCCACATACCCGCACAGCGTCTGCAGCAATTCCACGTCATCCGACGACAGGAAGTCACCCTCGGTAGTCCTGCTGGCGCCCAGGTAGGCGATCACCCGCCCACGCGCCGTGCAGGGAATGTAGTAGGTCAGGTCCAGATCGGCGATCGTGTGCAACACCGCCTGTGGCTGATCTTTCAAGTAGGCGTCATACGGCCCGCGCGTCCGTTCAAAGAACAGATACCGGTTCGGCCCCGGCTCGGTCTCCGGCAAAAACGCCAGATCCACCATGTCCGGCACCGGCCGCTGCAACCCCGCGGTCATGTAGAGCCGGAACCCGCCGGCCTTTTCATCGTTCAGGAAAAACGCAATCCGCTCAATCGATAGCGTGCGCGTCAGCCGGTCCGCCACCGCGTTCAACGTGCGGTTCAAATCGGTCTCGCTGCCCAGCTCCCGCGCGAATTCAATCAGCGTGCGCCGGTAGTCGTAGCGGTCTTTATAGAAGAAGTGCCGGTCCAGAACTTCCTGCAACCAGTTCCGCACCGGCTGAAAGATGAACGCGGCAATCAGAATCAGACTCACCAGCGCCGGCGGGCTCAAATCGTCAACGCGCGGCGCCGGCTGCCCTTCGGCCTGCGGCATCGACGAGGTGATCGAAAACACCAGCCCGTAGAACACCGCCAACACCGCCAGCGTCGCCAGCGTGTACACATACCCCTGCTGGAAGATGATGTCCACGTCCATCAGCCGGTAGCGGAAAATCGCGTACGCCCACGTAATCGGCACCAGAGCCAGCGGCAACACCGCCATCTCCATCGCCGGCCCCAACACCGCGCCCACCAAATAGGGGGCCACGTACAACGCCGCGAACGGCAACACACCGAACACCGCCCCGTTTCGCAGCCACTTAATCTGCTGCCGCGTAATCGGGTCCACCGTCGAACGATACCGCCACGACAAAATCCCCGCGCCAGCCAGTTGGCCCCCAGCCAGGAACCCCAGCCATACGCGGTCAAACATCCAGCGCAATTCAATCGGGCTGATCGCAATCTTCATGTACCCGCCCAGAATCGCCATCCACAGCCCGCCCATCACCACCGCAGGCACATACAGCAGCGCCGGCCGCAGCCAGCCCCGCAGCCATCGCGGCGAATCCGGGAACACCAGCGCAAAGTGGATAAACATCGTGGGCATCAGCAGCCCCGCGAATACGTTCCCGAAATAAATCCCCTGGTCGAAGTTATTCAACTTCCCCGTGTAGTGGAACGTGTACAGAATGAAACTCGACAAACAGAGCAGGTAGAAATGGAGCGCCTTATGCGCATCCCCGCGTCGGAAAAACACAAACAGCCCGACAAACAGATACGCCGCGCCCACAAAGTACTGGTAGTACACCGCATCGCTCGGCGTGTGTTCCGCCACGAAAACCGTGTACCGAACCTCCAGAGCAATCTCGTTCCCGGCCCGCTTGTACGGCCGCTCCACGAAATACTCCACTTTTTTCCAAACGCCCAGCCCCACCAGAATCTCGGACACCTCGGCCGCCGTCGACACGGATAGATTATCGATCCGGCGCAGAATATCGCCCTCAATAATCCCCGCCCGGTCCGCCGGCCCGCCCTTCACAATGTGCAGCGCCACCACGTTGTTCCGGATAATCTCCGGCCCGCCCGCAACGGTCCCGGCCTTCCCTTCCCGGTCCACCCACGTCACGCCGTCTTCCGGCAGGTGAAAACGCTTCTGCTGCTGGAAGTTGATCCCGGCAGCAATCACGGCGGCGATCGTCAAAATGACGATCAACCCTCCCGCGAACTGTCGCTTCAACTCCTGCACCGTTTTTTGTTATCCCTTTCCAGAACCCTGGAGGGTAATCCCCTGCAATTCAGATACCACTCTCGAGCTTTAACGAAACCACAAGAATACTAAACTTCCCGCCCCCTCCGGCACCCCGATCTACGGCTTTCGGTATCCCGGAAATGGAAACCGGGTTTCCACCGCTGCGGTATCGTAGGGGAATGATCGGCCAACCTGCCCCCTCCGAATACGCGCCTTACTACGCCACCTATATCGACAAAGCGCAGACCAACGACATTCTGGGACACCTGGAAACCCAAACCCAGGAACTGCTCACCTTCTTCGCCACCATCTCAGAGGAGCAATCCCTCCACCGCTACGCCCCCGGTAAGTGGTCCTTCCGCGAAGCCCTCGCCCACATCAACGACACCGAACGCGTCTTCGCCTTCCGCGCCTTCTGGTTCGCCCGCGGTGGCGACGCTCCCCTGCCCGGCTTCGACCAGGACGCCTTCTCCGCCAACTCCAACGCCGACGCCCGCCACTGGTCCAGCCTCGTCGACGAGTTCATCGCCATCCGCGCCGCCACCATGACGCTGCTCAAATCCCTCCCCGCCGAAGCCTGGACCCGCACCGGCACCGCCTCCGGCAACCCCGTCACCACCCGCGCCATGGCCTACATGATCGCCGGCCACGCCGAACACCACCGCCGTATCTACGTCGAAAAGTACCTGTAACTCCCATGTTCCTCCTCCCCGCGCTCCTCCTCCTCCCGGAATTGCTCCCCATCCCCGCCGGCGAACAGAAAGTGCGGGACGCCGCCACCGGCTTCCAGGTCACCGTCCAAACCGGCGCCTACTTACTCGGCCGTACCGAAGTTACCCAGCAACAGTACAGCGAAGTAATGGGCGCCAACCCCAGTTATTACAAGGGTGCCAACCGCCCCGTCGAAAACATAACCTGGCACCAGGCCATCCAATTCGCCAACCGCCTCAGCCTCGCCGCCAAACTGGAGCCCTGTTACAACGAAGCCACCGGCCAGCGCCGCGCAGGATGCACCGGCTACCGCCTCCCCACCAATGCCGAATGGCAACTCGCCCAAGGCGCCCCCGACAAAAACGCCTTCCGTAACACCGGCTACCAGGACACCCAAACCCTGATCGACGCCGAAAAACCCGGCACCCGCGAAGTCAAAAAATCCCCGCCCAACCAATACGGCCTCCACGACATGGCCGGCAACGTCTGGGAGTGGTGCGAAGACTGGTTCTCCCCGGACCCCCAACTGGACGCCATCCGCGATCCCCAAGGCCCGCTCACCGGCATCGCCAAGGTCATTCGCGGCGGCAGCTTCCTCACCGGCGGCACCCAATGGAACAAAGGCCTCCTCAACTCCCTGGAACCAAACAAACACTCCCCATTCACCGGCCTCCGCCTCGCCCGCACGCTCTACCCC
>CANIFK010000525.1 GCA_947466555.1 Acidobacteriota bacterium
ACGCCATTCGGCCCGTAACCCAAACAGCAGGGGTGTCCCCCAGGACGCGAAACACCCCGCCAAAAAAAAGCGGCCCCGGAGGGCCGCTTTCCCAAACCAACCTAAACCAACTTCGTCTTCCGCATCGGCAGATCCCGAACCCGTTTCCCCGTCGCCGCGAAAATAGCATTCGCAATCGACGGCGGCACCGGCGGCACGCCCGGCTCACCCACACCCGCAGCCAACTCCTTGCTGTTGATCAAGTGAATATGCGTGTTCCGCGGCGATTCCGGCATCCGCGCCACCTGGTAGTTGTGGAAGTTCGACTGCTGCACCTTCCCGTCTTTCACGGAAATTTCGCTCATCATCGCAATCGAAGTCCCGAACGTCGCCGCGCCTTCAAACTGCGAAATCACGCGGTCGCGGTTATACGTCTGCCCCGCGTCCACGGCGATGTGCATGTTTGGAATCGTCAGCCGCCCGCGGTCATCCACCTGGACTTCCGTCACAACAGCCACATACGTCAGGAAGCTGCGGTGCGCCGCAAATCCCCACCCGTGGCCCTTGCTGGCCTTCCGGTTCGCCCAGCCCGACTTCTGCGCCACCAGGTCGATCACGTTCCGCATCCGCGCCGTGTCCACCGGGAAGTCGGATTGCTTCTGATTGTGATTCCAGTAGTTCATCCCCACCGGCTTCATCTCAATCTTCCGCCCCGGTCCCAACAGCCCCAGCGTGTATTCAATCGGATCTTTCCCGGCCAAATGCGCCAGCTCATCGGTGAACGAGTGGATCGCGAACGCATGATAAACATTGGCCACCGCGCGCAGCCAGCCAATGCGAATGTGGTTCTTCGCCGGCCCATTCTCCGCGCGATGATTCGGAATGTCATAAGGCAGATCGTTCCACCCCATGCCCATCTCCAGCTCCATCGCGTACTCAGCCTTGTCATCGAAAGTCGTGCCGATCGAAGGGAACGCGCTCCGGTGCAGCCACGTGGTCGGCTTGCCGCTCGCGTCCAACCCGGCCTTCATGTACATGCCCGCCGTCGAGTGGTAGAAGTCGTTGCGAATGTCGTCCTCGCGGCTCCAAACCACCTTCACCGGCTTGCCCGTCTTCTTCGATAGCAACGCCGCTTCGGCCACATAATCCGGCTTCGACTTGCGTCCAAACCCGCCGCCCAGCAGCGTCACGTGGCACGTCACGTCTTTCTTATCGATGCCCAACGCGCCCGCCACCGTCTCCTGCACGGCCTGCGGATTCTGCGTCGCCGCATGGCAGACAACCTTGCCGTTCTTAAACTCCGCCACCGCGGCCGGCGTCTCCATCGGCGCATGACTCAACAGCGGTGTGGAATAGGAGGCCTCGTGGATCTTCGCGGCGCTGGCAAACCCAGCCTCCACGTCACCCTGATTCCGGACCACCTTGCCCGGCTGCTTCGCCGTCGCCAGCAACTGCTCCCGGTACCGGTCGCTGTCGTAGGAGGCGTTCGGACCCAGGTCCCATTCCACCTTCAACTTCTTCCGTCCCTGCAGCGCCGCCCACGTATGATCGGCCAACACCGCCACGCCGCCCAGCGGCTGGAAGTTATGCGGCGGCTTGAACGGATCCAGCACGATCACGTCCCGCACACCCGCGACCTTCTTCGCCTCGGCCGCATCAAACGACGCCATCTTCCCGCCATACACCGGCGAGTGTTCGATGGAAGCCACCAGCATCCCCGGCATCTTCGCGTCCATGCCAAACGTGCCCCGGCCCTCGATAATGTCGAGCTGGTCCACGTTCGGAACGTTCTTGTTGACGTAGCGATATTCGGATTCCGGCTTGAACTTCAGCGTGGCCTTATCCGGCACCGGCAGCTTCGCGGCAGCCGCGGCCAGCTCACCAAAGCCAAGTTTCTTGCCAGACTTCGCGTGCACAATAAAGCCCAACTGCGCCTTGCACTCGCCCGCCGGCACGTTCCACTTCTGCGCCGCCGCGGTCTCGAGCATCGTGCGCGCCGTAGCACCCGCGATCTTCATGATCGCGACGAAGTCGCGAATCGAGCAGGAGCCGTCCGTGTTCTGCGAGCCATACTTCTCATCGCCAATGGCCTGCTCCACGCGAACGCGCTTCCAATCAGCGTCGAGTTCATCGGCGACAACCATCGGCAAAGTGGACTTCGAACCGGTGCCCATCTCCGAACGGTGGGCGACGATGATCACCTCGCCCGTCGGCTGAATGCCAACGAAGACATCGGGATGGAACGCGGCCTTATCGGCATCGGAGGCCCAGGATTCAACGTGGGTGCCCAAAATCAGCGCGCCGGCGCCGAAGGTGTATTTGAGGAACGCGCGGCGTTCCATGACTTTGATCGTGCTCATGCTTTCACCCCCGCGGCGGTTTTGATGGCGGAGCGGATGCGCCCGTAGGTGCCACACCGGCAGATGTTGCCCTGCATGGCTTCATCGATCTGGGCATCGGTGGGCTTAGCGTGTTCTTTCAGCAGGGAAGCGGCCTGCATGATCTGGCCCGACTGGCAGTAGCCGCACTGCGGCACGCTGGCGGCCATCCAGGCTTTCTGCAGCGGATGCTGGCCCTTCAGGCCTTCGATTGTGACGACACTTTTCCCGGCCGCGTTGGCCATCGTCGTCTGGCAGCTGCGGACGGCCTTGCCGTCGACGTGCACCGTGCAAGCGCCACAAAGGCCCATGCCACAGCCATATTTCGTACCCGTCATTTCGAGCATATCGCGGAGATACCACAGCAGCGGCATTTCCGGATCGCCCTCAAACTTGCGGGTCACCCCGTTCACTTTGAGTTGCACCATACATCCTCCTGGACCATACGATTCTACGATGGCGGGCGTATACTTTGGGGGTGAAGTGGTGGATTGCGATTGTGTGGCTTCTGCCAGGCGCGATGGCGTTCGGCTGCAGCTGTAGGCCTTCGTCTCCCTGCAGCGCCTACACCATGGCCGACGCGGTAGTGATGGTGAAGATCGGCCGTGTGCTAGAGGTCGACCGCGGGTTCGTCACGAAGGCCGAGGGCGAAATCACCGCATTGTGGAAAGGCGATATTCAACCCGGGCGCCAAGTCACCGTGCATGCATCGCCGAATTGCAACGTTGCCAAGCTGGCGCCAGGCGAGAGCCTGCTCTACTACGGGCCTGGGCTGTTTGCCGGTAACCAACTGTACGCGATTGGCTGCACCCGAAAGGCGCCGCTGGAGTATGCGGATTCCGATTTACGCTATCTGGCAAGCGTGAAAGCGGCCGGCACGCTACCCATGCCACTCGCCAAGATGCAGGAGCGATGGGCAGCGTTCCAGGAGTGTTTCGCCCGCCCCCTTGTCGACCACTGGTGGCGCAGGTAAACACCGCTCCCCCGCCGGCGTCTTGGCAGGAATCGTATACTTTCGGCATGAAGTGGATCGTGGCCCTATCGGCCATACTGGCCGTCGCCCAGCCAATCCAGCCTGAAAAGGAGCGCGCCCTCGGCCGCGGTCTGGCCAACGAGCTCCGCCGCGAAGCCGGCCCCGCCGATAACCCCGAACTCGCCGCCTTCGTCCAGCGCGTCGGCCAGCGCCTGGCCGGCGCAAACCAGTACGAGTTCTCCCTCATCGGCCCCAACGGCGCCAGCGAGCCCGTCGGCCTCCCCGGCCAAATCATCCTGGTGCCCACGTCGTTCTTCCGCCAAGCGTCCGACGAAGCCGAATTCGCCGCCCTGGTCGCCCACGCCATGGCCCACTCCGCCCTCCACCACGGCTGGCTGCAACCGCAACAGGGCGCCACCATCCCGCTCTACTTCGGCCATCACACATTGGTCCCCAACGCCTACCGCGAACAAGCCCGCCGCAACGAACTCGAAGCCGACCGCCACGCCGTCGAAATCACCGCCCGCGCCGGCTACGACGCAGCGGCGCTATCAACGTACCTCCGCCGCATCAAGGCCGACCCCGAACGCCTGGCCGCCCTGGAACAGCGCACCCCGCCCGGCGGCGAGCTCGGGGGAACGGAGTACCTTCGTCTCCAACAAATCGTCGGCATCCCCAAGCCGCCCACGCTGAAACGATGACTGGCACCGGCACCCGCGATGGCTACAGCTGGCAGGAGCATGAAGGCGACATGGCCGCGCTCCTCGGCGCGAATCCAGACGTCGTGAAGGGCCGCTATCTCGCCATCACGGCAACGGACAGCCCGTTCCCGTTCGCACTCCCCAACGGCTGGCGCGCCACCGGCGGCATCCTCCACACCCCCCGCATCGAAGCCATCGAATCACTACGCCCGGCGCTGTTCAGCGGAGGCTGCTGCGACGGCCAGTACCGGTTCCCGGAGGCCTACGTCTTCGACGCGCCACCAGCCCTCAGCCCGCTATGCGAAGACAACGTGTTCGTAGCCGGCGTCGGTCCGGAGCGCGTTTTCCGGTTCGTGAATTTTCTCGGATTCCGCCTCTCCGCCACGGACGCAATGAAGGACGTCACCGATCTGCTCTGGGCGCAGATCGCCTGGATGCGCCCCCGCGCCTACATCGCCGCCGGCGAAGGGCGAGCTTACTCAATCACACAGAACGAGGCCCCCGCATGATCCGCTCCACGCTCGCCGCACTGCTCCTCGCGCTCCCCGTCCTCAGTTGCAGCTTCGCCCCGCCTCCGGTGAGCCGCGCGTTTGCGGAATCCAAAGTGGTGGCTATCGTCACGGTCACGGAGATGCTGG
>CANIFK010000526.1 GCA_947466555.1 Acidobacteriota bacterium
CAGCTACAAGTCCCGTAGGTGGCTTGCAGCAGGGCTGTTTGGCAAATCATGATAGCTTGGGTTTGGAAGTGGACGTGGTGCAACCCGCTCTCCCGACTGCAGGTTTTCCTAATAGTTCTACCACATGTGCAGATTTTCTGCAAACGAGAGAAAATTTCTTGTTTAACAAGAATCCAGGCCGCCCCTTATGAAGTTTCGAGTTCCCGAAGCACGTCATCCCGGTTACTTCGGTAAACGATTCGGCGACCTTAAAGTCCGCCTCAAGCTGATCGTTCTGCACAATCTCTTTTTTCTTGTGTTAACCAGCTCCGTGTATTTTACAGTCTTCCCCCTCCTGGAGCAAAGGGTATCCGGGGCTAGATCGAGAGAAATTAGTCTAATTACGCAGGCCTTCCTCGCCGACGCACCGTTGCCCCAGCTTCCAGGCCTCGAAATCTACTCCTATGAAGAAGGTGCGCCGGAGGCGCTAGGAATCTCAGAAAATATTCGGGTCTGGCTCGACGACCACCCCGGCCGCATCTTCGGCGCCGCCGCCAAAGACGAATATCTCTATCGGAAAAACCCTCTTTCAGGGATTTACCGCAAGATCCGGCTGCCCAACGAATACTATCGCCAGGCTCTTACGCTCATCCGCACTGCCCTCTTCGTCGTGCTTGGGGTGATCTACATTCTCGCCGTACTCCTGCTGGAACTGGTAATCATGCCGCTCTATGTCTATCGGCCGTTGCGCGCAATGCTTAACGCAGATTATTCCGTAATGACCGGGGATCGCCCTAACGAAATCATCCCGCACGACTTCATCCCCGGCGACGAGATCGGCCAGATCATGCTCTCCCGCAACAGCACGGTAGAGCAGCTCCGCTCCCGCGAAGAGGAGCTGGAAGCCGCCCTCACCCGTCTGGAAAACGCGAAACAGTCGCTGGCCGCCCAGGACCGCCTGGCCAGCCTCGGCATGCTCTCGGCCGGCGTTGCCCATGAACTCAACACCCCCCTGGCCGTCCTCCAGGGCTCCATCGAAAAGCTGATCGAGACCGTCAACATCCCCAGCGCGCAGCAGCGCCTCCTCCGCATGCAGCGCGTCGCCACCCGGCTCCGCTCCATCAGCGAGGGCCTCCTTGATTTCGCCCGAGTCCGCAAACAGCGCATGGAGGTCGTCACCATCCGCCCGCTGATCGACGAAGCCTGGAGCCTGCTCGCCCTGGACGAAAAATCCGGCACCGCCGAATTCTTGAACGACGTCCCGCCGGACTGCCACCTTGTCGGCAATCCCGACCGCCTCATCCAAGTCTTCGTCAATCTCCTCCGCAACGCCCTCCAAGCCATCCCCGCCGCCAACGGGAATATCCGCGTCGCCGCCACCCCGTTCGCCGCCACCCAGGGCCGCTGGTGGTCGCTCACCGTCGAGGACAACGGCCCCGGCATCCCCGAAGACGTCCTGCCCGAAATCTTCGAAGCCTTCATCACCACCCGCCTGGACTCCCGCGGAACTGGCCTCGGCCTCACCGTGACCGAAGGAATCATCCAGCAACACGGCGGAACCATCAACGCGTCCAACAAGCCCGGCGGCGGCGCCCGCATCGAAATTCGCCTCCCCGAAGCGACTCCAACCCCAGCCTGATCTATCCTGTACCCATGGCGGCCGATTCCCCCAACCCCGACGCTCTCATCGACATCGCCATCCTCGATGACGACCTCGACTTCCGCAATTACATGGAAGACGTGCTCAAAGACGAGGGCGCCTACAACGTCCGCACCTTCGCCCATCCCGACGACCTCTTCGCCGCGGCCGAGCAGCAACTGCCCGACATCGTCCTGCTCGACATGAAGATGGGCGAGTTCAAAGGCGACGTCGTCCTCGAACAACTCCAAACCCGCTGGCCCGGACTTTGCGTGATCGTCGTCACCGGCTATCCTTCGTACGAAGACATGCGCGCCACGTTCAAAATGAACGTGTTCGACTACATCACCAAGCCGTTTTCGCTGGCCCAACTTCGCCAGGTGCTCAAGCACGCCGTCGATACCCGCGACCTCGGCAAGACCCCGCAGGATCGCCTCCGTGAGCGCCTCGGCCATCGCATCAAAGTGCTCCGGGTGGAACACGACTGGTCGCTCAAGGATCTCGCCGGAACCACGAAACTCAGCGTCTCGCAGATTAGCGCCATCGAACGCGGCGCCCACTTGCCCTCCATGGAATCGCTGCTGGCGATCTCCAAGGCCTTCGACAAGAAGCCCAGCGAAATATTACAGTCCATCGACTTCTAGCTAAATCGTAGTAAAATAAAGAAAACTTTATTCACGTAGAGAGCTTCTGTCCGCGGTTCCTGCGTGAGTTGCTTCGATTGAGGGTACAGTATGCCTAGAAAATTTGCGAACGCGCTTGTCGTGTTCCTGCTGGCTTCGTCAGCAATCGCCACCGCCCAGGTCGCTGGTCGGCTTTCCGGAACCGTCGTCGATCCTTCTGGCGCTCCGATTCCCAACGCAACCGTCCGTCTGCTGCTCGGTGGCGGCAGTTCCTCCGTCGCCTCTTCGACCTCCAACAGCGAAGGCATTTTCCTGTTTCCGTCCATCCGTCCTGAAACCTACGATGTGATTGTCGAAGCTGGCGGTTTCCGTAAAAACGCCGTGCGCGGCGTGAAAATCAACCCGTCGCTCGAAACCCCGCTCGGCTCGATTAAGCTCGAACTCGGTGCCGTCACCGAAGTCGTCGAAGTCACCGGCGCCAGCCAGGTGGTCCAGACCACCAACGCCGAAGTTGCCTCCACCATTACGAATGAACAGCTCCGCAAACTGCCCACAATGAACCGCAGCCCAATCGCGCTGCTGCTCACCCAGGCCGGCGTCAGCACGAACAACCGCGCCAGCACCACCATCAACGGTCTGCGCGTGTCCTTCGTCAACGTCACCCTGGACGGCATCAACATCCAGGACAACTTCATCCGCACCAACGGCCTGGATTTCCAGCCCAACCTGCTCCTGCTCGATCAGGTCGCCGAAGTCAACATCGGCATTTCGAACAACAACCTCAGCCAGGGCGGCGGTTCGGCGCAGATCAACTTCGTCACCCCCTCCGGCACCAATCAGTATCACGGTTCGCTGCTGTGGACCAACCGCAACAACGCGCTCGCCGCCAATACCTGGTTCAACAACCGCGACAAGGTGGCAAAGCCCTTCCTGAACCAGAACCAGTTCGGTGGCTCCGTCGGCGGCTTCATCGTGAAGGACAAGTTGTTCTTCTACTCCAACTATGAAGGCCTGCGCCTGCGCCAGCAGACGGCCGCCAACCGCACCATCCTTACGGCCGATGCCCGCAACGGCGTCTACACCTACCTCGTCGGCGGCCAACCGCGGAAAGTGAACGTCCTCCAGACCGCCGGCCTCTCCATCGATCCGGCCGTGAAGGCGCTCATCGATGCCGTCCCCAGTCCCGACAAGATCAATAACTTCCGCGTCGGTGACTCCTCTGAAGCCGCCCTGCGCAATACTGCCGGCTACTCGTTCAACGTGCGCAACAACCGCACTCGCGACAACGTCACCGGCAAGATGGACTACTACCTGAACAATAAGAACAACTTCTCGGGTACGTTCACCTGGAACCGTGACATTCTCGACCGTCCCGACCAGTCCAACGATTACGGTCTGATCCCGAAAGTTGCCAACGACAGCGCGCCCAAACTCCTCTCGCTCACCTGGCGCTGGACGCCGACGCCCACCACGACGAACGAACTCCGTGGCGGCTTCAACCTGACGACGGCGCCGTTCACCACCTCGGAAACGTTCCCGAACGCCCTCGCGGCCGGCTTGATCTTCTCCAACCCGATCAACACGTTCCGCGCCCAGGGCCGCGAAACGAACACCTACAACTTCCAGGACAATGCCACCACCGTTAAGGGCAAGCACACCCTGCAGTACGGCTTCCATTTCCAGCGGCTCGGCGTTTCCCCGTACAATGACGTTGGCATCACGCCCACCTATACGCTCGGCATCTCCACCGCCAGCCCCTATGGCTTGAACTCGAACCAACTGCCCGGCATCAGCGCCGCCGATCTGGCCGGAGCCAACAACCTGCTGGCCAACGTCGCTGGCCTCGTCTCCGCCTCTTCTCAGACGTTCAACGTCACCAACCGGACCTCCGGCTACGTCAATGGCGCCACCAACCTGCGCAACTTCATGCAGTCCACCTGGTCCTTCTACGGTCAGGACTCCTGGAAAGTGAGCCCGCGCCTCTCCGTCATCCTCGGCATGCGGTATGAATACTACACCCGCGTCGATGAGAAGGACGCCCTGTTCCTGCTCCCCGGCGGGCTGACAGAAAGCAATGCGCGCAGCACGCTGCTCAGCAATGCGACCTATGACTTCGCTGGCGGCGCCGTCGGCCGTCCCTGGTACACCCCGGATAAGAACAACTTCGCGCCCAATGTCGGCCTTGCCTATGACGTCTTCGGCAACGGTAAGACGGCTCTCCGCGCTGGTTATTCGATCAACTTCGTCAACGACGAAAACATAGTGGCGATCCGTAACAACGTCACCACCAACGCCGGTCTTACCACCACCGTCACCGCCTCCGGCCTGAACTCGCGGCTCTCCAGTCCGACCCCGGTCCGCGTGCCTACGTTCAAGGTTCCCCGCACGGCGGCCGACAACTTCGCCCTGGATTCGCAGAACG
>CANIFK010000527.1 GCA_947466555.1 Acidobacteriota bacterium
ATACTTCGTCGAGTCCGGAGAGGCCTTGCGGATAGATCGCGACCGGCTGCGAGAGCAGTTTCCGGACGGCGAGATAGAAGCCTTCATCCCGGCCGGGCATCGGCCAATACGACATGCCCTGATCGAGGAACACCGAGCAGAGCCGGATGAGCCAGGGGTGCACAACTTCGTCGACGGCGCGGCCCGCCGGTGTGCGGACGAGTTGCGGCTCCTCGGTACGTGCAAGACAGGCATTGAACAACGCCCGCAGCGCCGGCGAACGGAAATCCTCGGCCAGATCGCCTTCTTCAATGCGCCACGGCGTACCGACGGCATCGAAGCTCCGGACACCCGGCGTCAGCATGGCGCGCCAGAGTTGGCGCCGCTGGAGACCGGGAACGATTTCGGCGTCCACTTCCCTTGCCAGAACCGCGTCGATGTCCTCTTCCCGAATCCGGCCCTGCGCCATGGAGTCGCGGTACTGCGCCTCGGTCATGTAGGGTTCGGTATGAAAGAGGTTCGACGCCTCCAACACCGCTTTTTCAAAGGGCAGGTGTTGGAAGGCGTGGAGGGTGTTGTGATGGATGAAGACGCCAATCGGACCCTGCGCAGGCAGGAAATGCGCCACGTGATGGAGCACGTGGCGCAGATGTTCTTTCGGATTAGAATGCTCGCTCAAACGGCCACCGCGGGGCGCGCTTTCCGGCGCGCAGCCAATTCGTGAGCGGACATAGTCTCGTGCTCGTCGAGGCCGATCAGAATCAGTTTGCGATCCGACCAGCTGCGTTCGATGCCGTGTAGTTTTTCGAGAACCGTGTGGTCGACAACCCAGGCGTTTTCGAAGTTCAGAATGACGGTCTTCACGCTGTCATCGACAGCCAAAAGGCGCGTTTTCAGGCCCAAATAGTTGGTGAAGATCGCCGCTTCATGTACATGCAGTGTCAGGGTGTCCCCATCGCGTTCTTCGCTCACGATGGCTTTGAACATGGTGCTCAGACGAGCGCCGTTCTTAACGTGTAAGGCCATCTTCAGGATCAGGCCGACGCCGACGCCGATCAGGAGATCCGTGGCCAGGGTGATGAGCATGGTGGTGACGAACAAAAAGAGCTGTTCGGCGCCGATCTTATAGACGTGCACAAATTCCTTGGGAGAAGCCAATCGGAAGCCGGTGTAAATCAGCATACCAGCCAGTGCGGCCAACGGGATCTTCTGGAGAAGTCCGGGGATCAGCGCCAGGGACGCGAGCAGGAACAGACCGTGGAAGAAGTTCGACAGATGGCTCTTGGCGCCGTTGTCGATGTTGGCTTTGGAACGGACGATCTCCGAGATCATCGGCAGGCCGCCGAGCGCGGAAGCAACGGTGTTGCCGATGCCGGTGGCGAGCAAGTCTTTGTTCATGTCGCTGGTGCGCTTTTCCGGATCGAGCGAGTCGACGGCGGAGACGCTGAGCAGCGATTCAATGCTGCCCACCAGCGCAAACATGACGATGTACTTGATGGAAGCGGCGCTGAAAACGACGGAGAAGTCCGGGAAGGCGATCGTGCTCGCGAGCGATCCAGGGAGACGGATCAGGAAATTGGGACCGATGTGGAACAGGTGATTGGAAAGGTGGTAGTTGTGCTCGTGTTCCAGGTCAAACAGCAAACCGATCGGCACGGCGACCATCAGCACGACCATCGGCCCGGGGATCTGCTTGATCCACTTGGCTTTCAGGAGTGGGAGGCCGAAGAGAATCAGCAGCGAGAGCAGCCCGATGAAGCAGACTTCCGGGTTCAGGTTGAGGATGCTGTGCGGGATTTCGGCGAGCAGATGGAGCGGTTCTTTCCCTTCGGGCGTAACGCCGAGGGCGACGTGCGTTTGCTTGGAGATGATGATGACGCCGATGGCGGCGAGCATGCCGTGGACGACCGAGGAGGGCATAAGGTCGCCGACCTTACCGGCCTTGAGTAGCGCGAAGATGATTTGGATGACGCCGGCCACCAGGCCGACGGCCAAGGCGCGCTTGTAGCCGAGGACATTGTCGCCCGCGCCCAGTTCAGTCACCGCGCCGAGGGCGATGACAATCAGTCCCGCGGCCGGCCCCTTGATCGTCAACCGGGCGCTGCCCATGAACGAGACCAACAGGCCGCCGATGACAGCGGTTAAGATACCGGCGGTGGGCGGAAAGCCGCTCGCCATTGAGATGCCAAGACACAGCGGCAGGGCAATCAGGAACACCAAAAAGCCCGAGCCAATATCCGATTTCCAGGTGCTAGACAAGTTTTTTCACGCTCCGTGATACCTAGAATGCAGCGAATCGTGCAAACATCCCATCCCGTCTGGATGGCAGGGAAACCCCCGATTCTCAGGGGGTGGGTGCAGGCTCCCCAAAAACCGAATTACGTGTTTTCATACACTTATGGGAGGCTCCGTCAAATTTCCGGGCCCTGAAATGGGGGTACGGGCCCCGGTGCATCCCCTGTAGACTGTAGGGATGTACCGGCTAGTCCCTTTGTTCGAGCAGAATGTGCTGCGCATTCTGGCGCTGGGGTTTGCGTTGGTGGTGGCACTGGTGATTGCGGCGGCGTATGTGGGGTATCAGGGGTCGAAGTCGATTCATGAGAACGCCCAGGAGCTGGTTCGCGGCCACTTTGTAAGTTCGGGGCGCGGGGCGGAGCTGGAAGAGAAGATTGAAAAGCAGTCGCAGGAGCTGCTGGATGAGTTGGAGGGGGTGCTTGGCATCTGCCTGGTGCTGGCGTTTGCCTGTGCGGGAGTTACGGTTTACACGACGCGGCGGGCATTCCGGAGATTGGAATGGCAGGCCGAGGAGTTGGATAGGGTCAGCTGGCAGATGTTGCAGGACCAGGAAGTCCTGGCTAGGCGGTTTTCGCACGAGATGCATGACGAGTTGGGGCAGTCGCTAACGGGGCTGCGCAGCATGTTGAAACGGATGGATGGCCCCGATTTCGTCGAGCATCGGGCCGAGTGCGTGGAGATTCTGGAGGGTGCGCTGACGGGTGTGCGCGAGTTGAGCCAGTTGCTACGCCCGGTGATTTTGGATGATTTCGGGCTGGACGCGGGGCTGCGTTGGTTGACCGAGCGGTTTTCGGAGCGGACGCAGATTGCGACAGAATACACCTCCTATTGCCCGCAGCGGTTGGCGGACGAGCAGGAGACACAGCTATTCCGGATTGCGCAGGAGGCGTTGACGAACGTGGCACGGCATTCGGGCGCGACGCAGGTGGTGATGCGGTTGGACACGAGCGGTGACCGGGTGTTATTGCGAATTGAGGATAATGGGCGGGGAATGCCTGCGGAGATTCAAAAACGGCCGAGTTTGGGGCTGGTGGGAATGCGGGCACGGGCGCGCCACGTGGGAGGAGAATTCAGTACGGTGAATCGAAAACAGGGCGGGTTGCGAGTGGAAGTGAAGGCGCCGGCGCGGTTTGCGGAGAAGGTTGACGATGCAGCTGCCGAGTAAGAAAACGCGTATTTTGCTGGTGGACGACCACACGGTGGTGCGGAAGGGGATTCGGATGATCCTCTCGGCGCAGCCGGACATGGAGGTGGTGGCGGAGGCGAAGAACGGGCTGGAGGCCGTAGCGGAGGCGGAGAAGACGCAGCCGGACGTCGTCATTATGGACGTCAACATGGAGGGGCTGAACGGGATTGAGGGGGCGCGGCGGATTGGAGAGATTTGTCCGCGGACGCGAGTACTGGCGCTGAGTATGCACCGGGATGCGGTGTATGTGCGGGAGATGTTGCGGGCCGGGGCGAAGGGGTATCTGGTAAAAGACGCCGATGATGATGCGTTGCTGGACGCGGTGCGGGCGGTGGCGCGGGGCGAGGCGTATTTGAGCCCGTCGGTGGCCGATGCGGTGTTGACCGATTACCGGAAGCATGTGACGAATCCGGTGGACCTGCTGACGGCGCGGGAGCGGGAGGTGCTGCAGTTGATCGCCGAGGGGAAGACGAACAAGGACATTGCGAACCAGTTAAGCTTGAGTGTTTATACAGTGGAGGCGCACCGGAGCCGGCTGATGGAGAAGTTGAACTTGCATTCGACGGGCGATCTGGTGCGATTTGCGATTCGAAATGGCTTTATCAGTTAGGCAGTTTATTGGTTTGTTGACGGGCGGGGGGTTGTTGGCCGCGGGGCGGCGAAGATATTTGCGCCCGGGGGATGAGTCGACTGGGGACGCTGCGTTTGTGCGGTTTTTGGGGGAGTTTCGGCGTGTTGTGGCGGGAAAAGATGAGGCCGGGTTGCGGCGGTTGTGCGCGGCCGATGTGATTACCGGGGTGGATATGGCGCCGGGGCCGGAGGAGTTGGTGAAGCGGATGCGGGCAGGGGGTTGGGCGGAGTTGGCGGTGGTTCTGGAGATGGGCGCGGCGCGGTATGAGAAGGGCTTTGCGATGCCATTCTTGTTTGCGAAGTTCCCGGAGGATTTGGAGTCGACCGAGCATGTGGTGACGGTGCGGGCTGGGGGGGTATTGCGGGGATCGGCCGGTGGCGCCGTGGTTTGTCCCCTGGATTTTGATATTTTGCGGGTTCGGGAATTCAAGGCGGGGGCGGCGTGGTTGGCGGCGGAACGGTTGGATGGGCCGAAGGGTGTTGTGGCGGCTGGGGATGTGCGGAGTTTGGGTGCGCCACGGGTGTTTTTTGAGAAGAGGGGCGGGGCGTGGAAGGTGACGGCTTGGGGC
>CANIFK010000528.1 GCA_947466555.1 Acidobacteriota bacterium
CCCGGCTACGACGCCGCCGCCTGCTCCTCCGCCCAAGACGATCTCGTCGTCATCATCCACACCGACGAAGGAATCACCGGCATCGGCGAAGTCGACACCAACCCCTGGGTCGCCCAAGCCATGATCCACGCCCCCGGCACCCACGTCCTCGGCCTCGGCCTCGAAGAGATGTTGATCGGCCAGGACCCAAGAAACCCCGAAGCCCTCTGGGACAAGCTCTACGAAGGCAGCTACATGACCGGACGCCGCGGCCTCGGCATCTGCGCCATCGGCGCCCTCGACATGGCCCTCTGGGACATCCGCGGCAAAGCCCTCGGCCTCCCCTGCTACCAACTCCTCGGCGGCGCCCGCAAGCCCGACATCACCCCCTACGCCTCCCTCCTCCCCACCGGCCACACCGCCGCCGAATACAAAGAATCCCTGGTAAACAAGGCAAAGGAAGCCAAAGCCCTGGGCTTCACCGCCGGCAAAATGGAGGTCTGCGTCAAAGGCCCCTATACCCACAACGGCCTCCACGAATCCGACGATACGATCGTCGACATCGTCGCCGCCTGCCGCGCCGCCGTCGGCCCCGATTTCGTCATGATGGTCGACGTCTGCTACTGCTGGACCAACGCCAAACAAGCCCTCCGCGTCCTCAACCAGCTCGAACCCTACGACATCTTCTTCCTCGAAACACCCCTGCCCTTAGACGACCTCGACGGCTACGCCTTCCTCCACGACCACTCCCCCATCCGCATCGCCGCCGGCGAACTCCAGAACACACGCTTCGAATTCCTCGACCTCATGGACCGCGGTAAAGTCGACGTCGCCCAACCCGACGTCGGCCGCGTCGGCGGCCTCACGGAAGCAAAGCGTGTCTGCGATCTCGCCGCCGACCGCGGCCGCCTCATCGTCCCCCACTGCTGGAAAACCGGCATCGGCATCGCGGCCTCCGCCCACCTCTCCGCCGCCACCGCCCACTGCCCCTACATCGAGTTTCTCCCCGCCCAGCTTTCCGAAGCCCCGCTCCGCCGCGAACTCGTCATCGACGAACTCCAACTGGTCAACGGCCGCGTCCCGCTCCCCCAGAAACCCGGCCTCGGCATCGAACTCAATCCCGACGCCCTCGCCAAATACCGCGTCGCAACACGATAGTCTATACCGATGCCCCCCAAGGCCCGCCGCCTCGCCGCCCTGCTCTTCGCCTTCAGCGTCATGAGCTACTTCGACCGGACCATCATGTCCATCGCCGGCCCGCGCATCCTCGCCGAATTCCACCTCACCGAAACCCAACTCGGCATGGTCTACTCGGCCTTCCTCGCCAGCTACGCCTTCCTCATGATCCCCGCCGGCTACCTCGCAGACCGCATCGGCCCCCGCAAAGCCCTAACCCTCATGGCCGTGGGCTCCGGCCTCTTCACCGCCCTCACCGCCCTCGGCGGCCAACCCTGGCTCACAGATCTCATCGGCCTCGTCCCCGGCTTCATGCTGATGCGCCTCGCCCTCGGCCTCTTCACCGCCCCGCTCTACCCCGCCGCCGCCCGCCTCAACGCCAACTGGTTCACCGCCGAATCCCGCTCCCGCGTCCAGGGCATCGTCGCCAGCGGCGCCGGCCTCGGCGGAGCCATCTCCCCGTTCCTCTTCTCCTGGATGATCGGCCAATACGGCTGGCGAACATCCTTCCTCATCGCCGGCGCCGCGACAATTCTCCTCGGCGCCATCTGGCAGGTCTCCGTCGAAGACTCGCCCACCCCCTCCGCCCCCGCCGAACAAGTCCCCTGGCGCCAACTCCTCACCAACCGCGACCTCAACTTACTCACCATCGGCTTCATGGCCGTCGATTATTTCGAATACATTTTCTTCTTCTGGAGCTTCTACTACTTCGGCCAGATCCGAAAATTGAGCGAATCCGAAACCGCCCTCTACACCACCTACATGATGCTCGCCTGGCTGGTAATGACCCCCATCGGCGGCTGGCTGTCGGACCGTCTCGTCCACCAATACGGCATCCGCAAAGGCCTGCGCACCGTCGCCATCGGCGGCCTCGCGCTCAGCGCCACGCTCCTCTTCGCGGGTGCCCATACCGATAGCCCCGGCCTCGCCGTAACGTTCATGTCCCTCGCGCTCGGCTTCGCCAGTTGTGCCGACGTCACCTTCTGGGCCGCCACCATCAATATCGCCGGCAAACACTCCGGCACCGCCGCCGGCGTAATGAACTCCGGAGGCAACCTCGGCGGCTTCATCGCCCCCATGCTCACCCCCTGGATCGCCGAACGCCTCGGCTGGTCCGCCGGCCTCTACTTCGGCTCCGCCGTAGCCCTCATCGGCCTCGCCGTCTGGCTCTTCATAGACCCCGCAAAGTCCCTCACCGATTCACCCTCCTAACAAACCCTCCCGCGCCAAACGCGCGGGAATCATCAACACAAACCAGCCCCTACGAATCTGCCGCCAATTCACGAACCGGAATCACCGCCAGTTCCGCACTGTTGATATTCATCCCCGTTCGCCCGCCGTTGTTCGAATACCCAACGTACAGCGCCCCGCGATACTCCACCGCATACGGGTACGACAGGTTCGCCCGCGGATGCGAATCCAGTCCGCCCGCCATCTCCGCACCCCGGATCCGGTACACCCGCCGGAACGTATCTTCCCTCTTCCCGCTCACCGCAATCGTCAACGGCGCCCGCCGCTTCCCCGTATCCGCGGTACTCGTCGCAACCAGATAACGCTGCCCCGTGCTCAGCACGCCCGCGTACGGTTTCGACGTAACCATCGGCAGGTTCGAAACGCGCATCGGCGTCCACGTCCGCCCCCCGTCGTCGCTCGTCGAAACCAGCGCCATTGCCTCCGCCCCATACCGCGCAATATTCAACACCCGCTTGCCCTGCACAATCACCGTCGATTCGCCCCACATCGTCTTCACAGCCGCCCCGCGCGGAATCACCACATGGTCCCACTTCGTGAAATCATCCCCCCGGCTGATCGCCACAGAGGCCGGTTCCCCTCCCCCCACCTGGAACCCGGCCATGATCCAGTTCCCGTCCGCCATCCGCGCCGGCTCCTGCATCGGCCAGAACCCGCCCTCCACCGCCACCCCCCGAAACTCCCACTTCCCGCTCCGCTCATCCAGCATATAAGCCCGCGTATGCACCCGTTCCCGCGCCCCCGAAAACGCACCCAGAAACGCCCACAGCCGTCCGCGGTGCGATAGGAACGACCCATGGCTCACCGCCATCCCAGCCCCGGCATCGAACGTGACCCCCGGCCCCCACCTCCGTCCCCCGTCCGTGCTCACACGCCCCCGCGCCTCCTCCCCGGCCGTGTTCTCAATCCCCTTGTTGTGCCCGAAGGAGGCGTACAACTTGCCCTTGTGCCACGCCAGCCCCACCCCGTGCAGAAAGCCGTAGCCCCCGTCCACCGCCGGCTCGTGCGCCTTGATCGAATGGAATCGCACACCGCGCACGTCCCGCAGTTCCCCCGCCTTCGGCACCGGCACCGCCGGGTTCCACAACCCAAATGGTGCCTCCTCTCCCCACATCGCCAACGCCCCCAGAAACCCTCGCCGCGTCCACGCCATTCTAAACCAGCCCCGCCATCGCCAATCCAATCTCGGCCTCTTGCTCGGCGCTGCTCACCGGCATCGGAGGCCTCGGCACGCCCCCCTCCCGCCCCTGCGTCCGCATCGCCGCCCGCACATTCGCCGGCAGGTTCGGCGCATCAATCGCATTCCACAACCGCAACAGCTTCTTATGTAAATCCAACGCCGTCGCGTCGTCGCCACGCCCCACCGCGTCCCACAACTCGACACACGCCTCCGGCGCCGCGCTCAGAATCGCCGCCACCGCCCCGTCCGATCCCAGCGTGAACGACGGATACAACAGCGCGTCCACCGCCGACAGAATCCGCACCCGCTCCCGGATCCCCGCCTCTTCACTCAACAACAACAAATCCGCCAGCGCCTTCATATCACTCGCGCTCTGCTTCACGCCAATCACCCCCGGCGCCTCCCGCAAAATCCGCACCAACAGCGGCGGCAGCAAATACGACCACGGAATGAGTGTGTACAAAATCACCGGCACCCCCGTCCCATCCGCAACGGCCCCGAAGTGCCGCACCATCGAATCATCAACCGACCGGAACACATACACCGGCAACGCCGCCCGCCCACCTCCGCAACGGTCCACCCCACAATCCGCCGCATCTCCTCAGCGATAGCGTATGCCCCTCCCCGGTGCTCCCGCAGACGGCCAGCCCATCCCCGCCGGAACGGCGTCACCATCGGCGGAATCCCGCCCCAAATGGTATTGTGTGCCATAGCCGTCTCCCATTCTCTGGCAAATAATCAACATATGTATTGGACATGGCTACTCGTCGCAACCCTCGCCCCACCGGAACTAACCACCCAAATCCAGCAATTTCGCTACCCTCCGCTCGCCCGCCTGGCCCGCATCCAGGGCACCGTCCACCTCGCAAAAACCAACGGCCCCGTCACCATCCCCATCACCAACAAGTTCGCACGATCCCTCCGCCGCCTCTTCCACCGAAAAACGGAAACGGTAATTTTCGAATCCTTCTGCGAGTCGACTCCGCCCCCGCCAAACCAATTCACCATCATCGGCCCCCACATCGATATCCGGATCGCCACAACCCATACCTGCCTCCAGACCGAAC
>CANIFK010000529.1 GCA_947466555.1 Acidobacteriota bacterium
AACGCGCCCTCTGGACCCGCGTCTCCGAGGTCCGCCGCCCCGGCTCCATCGTCTCCACCAACACCAGCGGCATCCCGCTCGCGCTCATCGCCGAAGGCTTCTCCGACGAATTCCGCGCCAACTTTCTCGGCACGCATTTCTTCAATCCCCCGCGCTACCTGCACCTCTGCGAGATCATCCCCGGTCCCGCCACCGCCCCCGCGCTGCTCCAGGAAGTCGGCGACTTCATCGACCGCCGCCTCGGCAAAGGCGTCGTCCTCTGCAAGGACACACCCAACTTCATCGGCAACCGGATCGGCTCCATGTGGGGCTCGACGACCTTTAAATACGCCATCGAAGACGACTTCACCGTCGAAGAACTCGACTCGCTCACCGGTTCCCTGATCGGTCTGCCCAACAGCGCCAGCTGCCGCCTCATCGATATCGTCGGCGTCGACATCTGGTACCACGTCGGAGCGAATCTCTATAACCTCGTCCCCACCGATCCGTGGCGCGACCGCTTCCAGCCGCACCCGGTTATGGACGAGTTGATGAAGCGCAACTGGCTCGGCGACAAGACCGGCCAGGGCTTTTATAAACGCGTCGGCCCCGCCAAGGAAATCCACGCCCTCAACTGGAAGACCTACGAATACGCCCCCGCCGCCAAGCCCAAATTCGCCAGCGTCGAACAGGCCAAGCTCATCAAGGATCTCCCGGCCCGTCTCCGTGCCCTGGTCGCCTCCAATGACAAGGCCGGCAATTTCCTCTGGAAACTCTTCCGCGACGTCCTGCTCTACTCCGCCGAACGCATTCCGGAAATCTCGGATCGCATCGTTGAAATCGATCGCGCCATGCGCTGGGGCTACGCCCACACCTACGGCCCGTTCGAGCTTTGGGACGCCCTCGGCTTCACCGAAACCGCGCGCCGCATGGAGGCCGACGGCCTGGCACTCCCCGCCTCCATCACCACCATGCTCGCCCACGGCGCCAAGAGCTTCTACCGCTCCGCCGATGATAACCGCCAGCCCCGCACGGACTTCTTTGACCTCACCGCCGGCCACTTCAAACGCTTGGAAGAACGCCCCGGCGTCGTATCCCTGCCGGAAACCAAACGCGCCGGCAACGTCGTCAAAAAGAACTCCGGCTGCTCGCTCATCGATCTCGGCGACGGCGTTCTAAACGTCGAATTCCACAGCAAAATGAACTCGCTGGGCGAGGACCAGATGAGCCTCATCCAGGCTGCCTACGAAGAATGCAAGAAGGGCTTCCAGGCCGTCGTCATTGGCAATCAGGGCGAACTATTCAGCGCTGGCGCCAATCTCATGATGGTGCTCATGCTCGCGCAGGATGGCGAGTTTGACGATCTCGACATCGCCATCAACCGCTTCCAGCAGTCCATCATGTCCATCAAATACGCGCCCGTGCCGGTGGTCGTCGCCGCGCATAGCAAGGCGCTCGGCGGTGGCTGCGAAATGATTCTCCACGGCCCGCGCGTGCAGGTCAGCGCCGAGCTCTACACCGGCCTCGTCGAAGTCGGCGTCGGGCTCATCCCCGGTGGCGGCGGCTGTAAGGAAATGATCCTCCGCCACGGTAACCCGAAGACGGTGTTTGAAACCATCGGCTACGCCAAGGTCTCCACAAGCGCCGAAGAGGCCCGCAAACTGGGCTTCCTCGATGGAAGCGCGGGTATCTCCATGAACGGCGAACGCCTCATCGGCGATGCGAAAGTGGCGGCCCTGGCGCTCGCCCAAACCTACAAACCCTCCACCCCGCGCGAAGACGTCAAGGTGGCCGGCCTGGGCGGTTTGGCGCTGTTGAAACAAGGTGTCTGGCTCGCCCACGAGGGCGGCTACATTACGGATTACGATCAGGTCATCGGCGACAAACTCGCCCACGTCCTCTGCGGCGGCCGCCTCAGTGGCGAACAGCTGGTCAGCGAACAGTATCTGCTCGATTTGGAACGCGAAGCTTTCCTGAGTCTTTGTGGCGACCCGCGCACGCAAGCGCGCATGGCCCACATGTTGAAGACCGGCAAGCCGCTGCGGAATTAGGGAGACCCAATGCAGGAAGCAGTAATCATTGATTGCGTGCGCACGCCCGTGGGCAAAGCGCCGCGGGGCTCACTGCGCACAGTGCGCCCGGACGATTTGGCCGCCATCGCCATTCGCGGTCTGCTCGGTCGCATCCCGGATTTCGATCCCGCCTGGATCGACGATGTCATCATGGGCTGCGCCAATCCGGAGGCCGAAAGCGGCAGCAATATCGCCCGCATCGCCGCCCTCCGCGCCGGCTTGCCCGACACCGTTCCCGCCGTCACCATCAACCGTTTCTGCAGCTCCGGCCTGCAGTCCATCGCCATGGCCGCGGAAAAGATCCGCTCCGGCGGCGCCGATATCGTCATCGCCGGTGGCGCCGAAAGCATGTCGATGTTGCCCTTCGGCTCCACCCGCCTCGCGCCCAATCCCTGGTTTGTCGACAACCGTCCGGAGGTCTACATCAACATGGGCCTCACCGCGGAAAACCTGCAAAAACAGTACGGTATCTCGCGCGAAGAGCAGGACGCCTTCTCCCTCCGCTCCCATCAAAACGCGCTCGCGGCGCAGGCCGCCGGCCACTTCGACGAAGAGATCATCCCCGTCGATGTCACCGCCACCACCGTCGCCGGCGGCAAGCCCGTCACCAAGCGCACCATGGTCGCTAAAGACGAGGGCCCCCGTGCCGACACTACCGCCGAAGCCCTGGCAAAACTGAAACCCGTTTTCCACGCCAAAGGCTCCGTCACCGCCGGCAACTCGTCGCAGACCAGCGATGGCGCCGCCGTCGCGCTCGTCATGTCGCTCGCCAAGGCCGAAGAGTTGGGCCTCAAGCCCAAAGCCCGTTTCGTCAGCTTCGCCGTCGGTGGCGTGCCGCCGGAAGTCATGGGCATCGGCCCGAAGGTTGCTATTCCCAAAGCCCTCAAAATGGCCGGCTTGACGCTCGATCAGATCGGCACCATCGAACTGAACGAGGCCTTCGCCGTCCAGGCGCTCGCTGTCATCAAGGAAACCGGGCTCGATATCAACCGCGTCAATCTGAATGGCGGCGCGGTCGCTCTCGGCCACCCGCTCGGCTGCACCGGCGCCAAACTCACCGCGACAATTCTCCGCGAAATGGAACGCGGCCAGCATCGCTACGGCATGGTGACCATGTGCATCGGCGGCGGCCAGGGCGCGGCCGGCATTTTCGAACGCATGTAGAGGAGATCGACTATGGCTATCGGCGGATCGTTTCTAATCGAAAGCTACACCCCGGCGGACGTATTCACGCCGGAAGACTACAACGAAGAACATCGCGCCATCGCGCGCACCACCGACGAGTTCTTCGCCCGTGAAATCGCGCCCAACCTGGAACGCATCCAGCACCAGGAGCCCGGCGTCGCCGTCGGCATTCTTCGCAAATCCGCCGAACTCGGCCTCACCGCCGTCAGCGTACCCGAAGAGTACGGCGGCATGGAGATGGATTTGAACTCCATGCTGATCGTCGCCGAAGGCCTTGCCAAGGACGGCTCCTACGCCGCCTGGCAGGGCGCCCACGCCGGCATCGGCACCATGCCGATTCTTCTCTATGGAACGCCCGAACAGAAGAAAAAGTATCTGCCCAAATTAGCCTCCGCCGAAATGGTCGGGGCGTACTGCCTGAGCGAGCCCCAGGCCGGCTCCGACGCCCTCGCCGCCAAGACCCGTGCCGACCTCTCCGAGGACGGCACCTACTACGTCCTGAACGGCCAGAAGATGTGGATCACCAACGGCGGCGCGGCCGATCTCTACACCGTCTTCGCCAAGGTGGGCGGCGAAAAGTTCACGGCCTTCCTGGTGGAACGCGCCTTCCCCGGCGTCAAGCCCGGCGCCGAAGAAAAGAAGATGGGCATCAAGGGCTCCTCCACCACGCCCGTCTATCTCGATAACGTCAAAGTGCCCGTGGAAAACGTGCTCGGCGAAGTCGGCCGTGGCCACATCATTGCGTTCAATATCCTCAACCTCGGCCGCCTGAAGCTCGGCCCCTTCGCCACCGGCGGCATGAAGAACGTCCTGCAAATCTCGGCCAAATACGCCAAACAGCGCATCGCCTTCGGCAAGCCCATCGCCTCCTTCGGCATGATCCAGCAGAAGCTCGCCGAAATGGCGGCGCGCGTCTTCGTCAACGAATCCATGTGCACCCGCGTCACCGGGCTCATCGAAAGCAAACTGACCGATTGGAACTGGTCCCAACCCAATGCGGCCGAGACCCATCTCAAAGCCGTCGAAGAGTTCGCCGCCGAATGTTCCTACGTCAAGGTGTTCGCCAGCGAAGCGCTCGATTTCGTCGTCGACGAAGGTGTCCAAATCCACGGCGGCTACGGCTATCATCAGGACTACCTCGTCGAACGCGCCTACCGCGACAGCCGCATCAACCGCATCTTCGAAGGCACCAGCGAAATCAACCGCATGTTGGCCACCGGCATGTTGCTGAAGCGCGCCGCCCGCGGCCAACTGGCCCTCGTCCCCGCCGTGCAAAAGCTGCAGGGCGAACTCCTCGCCGGGCCCCAGAACTACGACCTCCCCACCGGCGCCAAGAAGGCCACTCTCCTAGCCCTCGGCGTGGCCTATCAGAAGTACATGGCCGATCTCGAAAACCAGCAGGAGATCCTGGC
>CANIFK010000530.1 GCA_947466555.1 Acidobacteriota bacterium
CCAACGATTCATCGCCGATGTCGGTACCAGCCAAGTACAAACGCTCCAGCGCGCCGAGCCCCGCCAACTGCTTCGTCGCCGCATCCGTGATCTCCGTGTAGCTCAACCGCAGGTCTTTTAGATTCGCCAATTTTCCAATCGAGCCAGCCGCCCGGTCATCAATGCGTGTCGCACCCAGGTCGAGCTCCCGCAATCGCGGCAACTTCGCCAGCTGTTCCAGTCCGGGGCCCTCCACCAGCGTTCCGGCGATGCGCAAAACCTCCAACTGATTCAGCTTGGCAATCGCACCAAGCCCCGCATCGGACAACGTCGTGTTACTCAAGTCTAGAACCTTCAACGTAACCAACCCGGTCAACGACGCCGCACCCAGATCGCCCGTCTGCGTCGCCTGCAGGTTCAGTTGTTCAAGCCCCTTCAACTTCGTCAGGAATGCCAACTGCGCGTCACTCACCGGCGTGGTGGCAAGATCAATCTGCCGCAACTGCCCATCGCGCATCGTCGCCGTTCCGCCAATCGCGCGCACCCACTCGGCAATCGCAGCGTCCGAATCGGAAGCCGGCCGCGCCGCACCCTCGTTCTTCGCTCGCACCGTCGCCGCACCTACATACTGCACTTTGGCCTGTGGCAGCGCGCCGCGCAATGCCTCCACGCCGTTGGCCGTCACCCGGCTGTAGCGCAGGTCAACGTCAGTCAACTTCTTCAACTGCTGCAGTCGCGCCATCCCGGCATTGGTCACTTTCGTCCGGTACAGATCCAGACTCCGTAACTGGCCCATACCTTCCAGAACATCGAGCCCGGCATCGGTAATCTGCGCGCCCCGCAGGCTCAGCGTCCGCAATGCCCGCAGCCCACGGAGTGCTTCCAAACCCTTATCGGTCACCCGCGCACCCGAAAGATCCAGCTCCTCCAACTGCGTCAACCCAGCCAAATGCCGCATGCCCTCATCGGTGATCATGCTGTCGCGCAGCAGAAGCCGCCGCAGCGACTTCAAATTCGCCACGCCGGTTAACCCCGCGTCGGTCAGCCCAGTGTTGTTCAGGTCCAGGCTCTGCAGCTTCGTAAAGCTCGATAGGTCCGGCTTCGTCAGCCGGCACTGCGAACAACGCAAATCGCGAAGCTCGGTCAACCCGCGCATCGCTTCAATGCCGTTGTCGCGAATATTAATCGTCGTCGCGAAATGCCAGCCCACATAGAGGCGCTGCAACGTTTTCAACGACGCCAGCGACTTGAAAACATCATTGGCGTTCTCATTCCCACCGCCCGGATTCCAAATCGGCCCGGGAAGGTACAAATCACGCAGGTGGGCCAATCCCGCCAACTTCACCAGCTCCGCCGGGGGCATCACCGATCCAGTCAGATCCACTCCCGTAATCCGCAAGTCGCCCGGCGGCAACTGGCTGACGTCGCTCACCGGCTGCGCCACGCCGTCAAGAGTAACCAGCCCCTCCCAACGAATGACCCACTCCGCCACGTCGCGCTCAGCCGCAAACGCCACCGCGGCAAACCAACACAACAGTGCAAATCGCTTCATGAGCGCCTACGCCAACAGGTCGCTGATCTTGCGGCTGGCCGTCGGGAACTTCCCGATCCCCGCTCCCACAATTTCATCGGCAATCGTCAAGTAGACATCACCAACCGTTCCAGTCACCCGCGTGTGCCGGCCCTTGGCGATCTTGCCAACACCGCCAGCCACCAGCATCGCCAGCCCGCTGTTCTTGTGCGGATTCGCTTCCGCGTGTTCATGGACGTAGATCAAGCAGGTGCGGTCAAACACAGTCGCATCGCCCTCGGGAATTGCCTTCAACTTCGCCACCAGATAGGCGAACTCCTCGACGTGCCATTTGCAGATATCGCGCAATACCCGCTGGCCTTCGGCCCCATCGGCCCCGGCCACCTTGCCTTCGGCGTGGGTGTAGTCGTGGTGACGCCCCGCCGTGTAGCCCAGCCAGGGGAATCGGGAAATACTCTGACACTTGGTCAGCATGTAGGAGGCAACCCGCGTCTGTCGCGTCGCCAGCGCCTGCACCAACAAGTCGCTTTGCAATTTCGCGATCCGCGGCCAATCTTTCATATCGCCATCAAAATCCGGCGCCGACACGTGCCGGTACTCCTCCGGCAACGCCGCGATGGCCCGCTCCAGATCGCGAATGCCGGAAAGATGCTCATCCAGCTTCGCCTGGTCATCCGTCGGCAAATTCTTCTTCAGCGTGTTCGCGTCCTGCTGCACGGCATCCAGAATGCTGCGCTTGCGGCTCACCCAACCCTCTTCGCGCTCGCCGAACAGCCGGTCGAACAAGCGATGCGGAATCATCTCCGGCGGCAGTGCGCGCTCATAGCCGGACCAGCTCATGTTGCGCTGCATGCTCTCGCCAAACGACTCCTGCGCCACACCAATCTGCAACGAACGGAACCGCGAATCCCCGCCAATCTTGGCGGCAATCACCTGATCAACCGAAGGACCGGAAGGTCCGCGACCGGTAAACGTCGTCCCCGTCATCAACCCGCTCATCGAGTTCGTATGCCCATTTCCCTGGCCATTCGCCGCCGCATTGTCCACGCCGCTCAGAACGTGAAAATCCTTGCGGTAAGCTGCCAACGGAGACAGGCACGGCGTCATCCGATAATCCGTGCCCTCCTCGGCGGGAATCCAGTAGCGTTCGGGAATGCCATTGCCGTTGAACCAAAGGACGAACCGCGTCTCAATCGGCTTGGCGGCTGCGTACGCAGTGCCCTGCGAATTGAACATGGTGACCAGCGGGGGCAACCCAACCAGGATCGGGCTACCGGCGGCCGTCAGCCCTTTGAGCAGGGTGCGGCGTGAAGTTCTACTGCGCTTGGTGATTACGGACGACATGAACGGTCCCTCCTGAATTCTCGCGTGAGAGCATCAGCGACATCATCAGTTCTTTGAATCGGAATTGAGAACGCCGGAAATCTTCGGTCATCTTCCGGATCACAGGGCGATCGGCAGCCGTTTCAATGCGGCCGGCGATATAGCGGAAATACTGTTTGGCGATGCACTCCTGGCACTGGCTGCTCTGCCCCAGGACCGAGCCCAACTGCGCCGGGGATGCGAATTTTGAGTTGGCGACGCCGGCCACAAAACCAGTGGCGTCGATCTCCAGTTCCCACGCGGTGACCTTCTTGTCCCGAGCCTCCGGGCCGCGGCCCCGCGTCTCCAAGGAGAACTTATCGCGGCGCCCGCCCACTGCATCGAATTTCTCAAAACCAAACCCGATCGGATCAATCAGGCTGTGGCAAGAGGCGCAGCCGGGATTGATGACATGCTCCGACAGGCGGTCCCGGTTTGTTTGCGGTTTACCCGCCGAAAACGGCGGCAGGTTCGTATTCACACCTGCCGGCGGGTCGGGCACATGCTGGCACAGGAACTGCTCACGAATAAACAGCCCCCGCGCCGTCGGCGACGATTCGTCCGGCTTCGCGGTACTCGCTAGAAACAACGCCTGCCCCAGAATCCCGGCACGCTCAGACGCAGCCGGGAACGACACCCGACCGAACTCCTGCGCCGGCGCGGACACTTGATAGATCCCGGCCAGCTCCCCGTTCACATAGCCGTACGGCGCCGTGAAAAGCTCCATGAAGTTGCCGTCATTCCACACAAGATCGCTGACAAACAGCCGCGCTTCCTCGGTCATCGCGACGGCAGTTTCGCGAGTAAACTGCGGGTACCGGCGCCGGTCTTTACTCGCTGTGAGGATCCGGTCGAACCGAAGCCACTGGCTGACAAACTCGTTCAGCGACTGGCGCGCCCGGGGATGATCCAACATCCGGCGAACCTGCTGCTTCACGCCAGCCGGAGTGTTCAGCTCCCCCTTCTCGGCCGCGGCGAACAACGCCGCATCCGGCATCGTCTCCCATAGACCATAAGAGAGCCGGCTGGCGGTCGCATAGGCCTTCCACTTCGTCTCCGAGGTGTCCTCCAGCCGGAACAGGAAGCTGGACGATTGCAGCATCGCTTCAATCACCAACTGCGCGCCCTTCAAGAACTCTCTCTCGGTCCCGAACAAGGTTTCATACCGCCGCTGCTCAGCTGGATCCAGCGGACGCCGGAATGCGCGCAGCCCGAACTCGCGGACGAATTTCGTGCGGCAGGCCGGGGAGGGTTTGCATGCAATCAGCCCTCTCGTATCGCCGCCCCGCAAGGCGCTCTGCGCGATCTTTTCAGCCGCCTGACTATAGGACTCGATCAACAGCGGGGACAGCCCCTGGGCCTGAATCTGATTCCGGAATCCATTGACGAAATCTTCCGGCGGGAACCGGTCTGCGGGGCGCGAATTGTCGCCCAGCAGGTCCCGCATAGTGTTGTTGTACTGGCTATGAGTTAATCGGCGGAGTTCGATCCGCGACGGCTTCCGGCCACCGCCGCCCTCCTCCTCATCCCGATACATCAGTGCCTGCGCCAGTTCATCCCCGGTGAGTTGCGACAGCCGGTCGATCCATCCGCGCAACGCGGCCTCTTCCGGGCTCCCCTTCTTAATGCGCTCACCACCGACGTGCGAAACGCGGTTCGTTGGCTTCTCCAACAACAGGGATTTGGCGGGCGTCACGCGATCGATCAACACCACCAGCGAGCGGCCAAACGCCTCCACCCGTGCGGGCGCCATATTGCCTTCCGGGAA
>CANIFK010000531.1 GCA_947466555.1 Acidobacteriota bacterium
GACGTTCAGCAACCGTGACAGCCCATCTTCAAAGTACACCTTCTTCGACCAACTGTTGGCCTCCAAGAAAGGCGCCACCAGATTCTTGTCCTCGTCCGTGTTCAGATAGACAAACTCCACATCCGTCCGGCCCTTGAACTTCTCCTTCGCTTTCTCATACAGCGGATGCTGCGTCCGGCAGGGGCCGCACCAAGTGGCCCAAAAATCCAGGACGACTACTTTCCCCTGCAACGAAGAGAGCGGCAGTTTCTCGCCGCCAACACCCGTGATGACGAACTCCGCCGGCTTGCCCTTCAGCGCGTTGGCATCATACTGGCGCAACCGCGTGATCTTGGCTTCGTTCCACTTATTGAACCGGTCGTGCGCGGCCAGCAAACGGTCGCCGGCGCCCTTCGCATCCGGATGGCCCTTCTTCCAGGCCTCACGCATCGCATCCAGATCATCCGGCCGTTTCGCATCGCCGGAAACAAACGCATCGGCCCACGCATCGGACGCCGCATCCCATTTCCCGAGTTCGCCCCGCGCCTGCGCCAGTACCCGCGCGCTCTCATCAAACGGATAGGCCGCGAACGACTTCTCCGCCAGACCTTCCGCCTCCGCTGCCTTGCCCAGAATCAACTGCGCCCGCGCCTGCGCCTGCAAGGCGCGGCTCAACCCCTGGTCCAGGTCCATCCGCGTCTGCCAGCGGATTTTCTCCGTGGCATCCTTCGGCTCCAGGCTGCGCAAAACGGCTTCCCATTTCTTGCCCTGCACCAACGCCTTTGCCGCCGAAGCTTTGTCGCCGGCCCGGACCAACGCCCGCGTCACCGCGTCCAGCGTCTGGATGTCCTCACTTTCGCGCGCCAACACCGCCTCGCCCCACTTCACCGTGCGCCCATCGTCGTTGATCTCTTTGGCCGCCTTCACCAGCGCCCGCTCCAACTCCCAGCGCGACTTCGTCTGCGGGTACTTCTTCAGATGATTTTCCAGCGCAAAGATGAACTCGTGGCTCGAATTCCCTGCCTCGGCCAGCGAGTTGCTCAGGTCCTGTTGCTCCTGCGGCGGCAGTTGCGATTGCCCCAACATCACGGCGCCAGCCAACACCAACATCAGAATAAATCTCATTGCTTCGATCCCTCAACCGGCGGCGGATTCCGGAAAATATCGGCCAGCCGCGCCGCCCGCTCCCGAGCCATATTCAGATAGCTCTCGTTCTTCGTCACGCGGTCCAGCCACTTCAGAAACTGGTCCACGGCAACCAGGCGCTTTCTCTCGTACGCCGCCTGAATTTGCAGGATCACACGGTTGACGCCCAATTTATCGAACCGCGCCGACCGCTCCAACTCCATCAGATAGCGCTCCGACTCGCTAATTTTTTCAAACCAATCGGTCAACTGCTGCGCGTCCACATCGGCAGAGTAATTGAATTTCTGCTCCTGCGCCTTGCCGCCACTCTCCCAGCGAAGCGTCTTGTCGCCCATCTTCGCCACGGCCAGCCCGCTCTCCAGCGTCCTCGAAAAGTGACCCAACTTCTCCGCCAGCCCGAACATCGTCGTAGCCTCGTGTTCGTTCAACTTGAACGTCATCGGCTGCGGATCGTCCGGCGCCTCGGTGTAAACGCCTTGCCCGTTCTTCTCAATCACGATCTTCACCCACGGAGGCGTGCTCCCCGGGAATGACTTCTGGAAGATCAACTTCCCGTCCTCGGCGAATGCCGCCACGCTCAAAAGCAATAGCAAGACTCTCATCGCGTCGCCTTGACCCGTTCGGCATAACCGGCCCGCGTGGCATGGCAAATCGCCACCGCCAGCGCGTCGGAGGCGTCCTGGGATTTGATCACAGCGGGAAGCCGCAGAATGGTTTGCACCATCAACTGCACCTGTTCCTTCTCGGCGCGCCCGTAGCCAACCACGCTCGTCTTCACTTCCATCGGGGAGTACTCGCCGACCGGCAAATGCGCCTCGGCGATCATCAACATCGCCACCCCGCGCACGTGTGCCAGTTTAATCGCCGTCTGCGTGTTCACGGCATGAAACACACCTTCAATCGCCGCCATCTCCGGATGATGCAGGTTGATAGCCGCCCGCAGACCGGTCGCAATCGCCAAAAGCCGCTCAGAGAGCGGCTTCTTCGGCGAAGTAACAATGGTATCGGCTGCGATCAGGCGGTGGCTTCGGCCGTCACTTTCGATGACCCCGAATCCTGTCCGCTCCGATCCGCAATCGATGCCCAGAATGCGCATACCAGTTGGACGTTAGCCGTCTACGTCAGCGTCGTCGCTGATTTCAAAATTCCCGTAAACATTTTGCACGTCGTCGTAGTCGTCGATGGCTTCAAACAGCTTCATCATCGCCGTGGCGTCTTTGCCTTCCAGATTCACAGTGTTCTTCGGCACCAGAGCAGTCTGCTCGGATTCCGACACCGTGAACTTCGCCGCCGCCAGTGCGTCCAACACCGCCTGATGCGCCGAAACGTCCGACAGGATCTGCCAGCTGTCGCCGTTGTCGCGGATGTCGTCCGCGCCGGCTTCCAGCGCCACGTCCATCAACTTATCTTCGGTAACGCCTTCGCCGTCGACGATGATGTTCGACTTCATCTCGAACATCCAGCCCACCGCGCCCGGCTCGGCCATATTGCCGCCGTTCTTGGTGAACAGGTGGCGGATATCGCTCACCGAGCGATTCTTGTTGTCGGTGGCGACCTTAACCATCACCGCCGCCCCGCCCGGCCCGTAGCCTTCGTAGACGTATTCTTCAATCGTCAAGCCTTCCAGTTCACCAGTACCGCGCTTGATGGCGCGCGTAATGTTGTCCTGGGGCATCGACATCGCTTTGGCGGCCGTGATGGCCGTCCTCAAGCGTGCGTTGGAGCCCGGATCCCCGCCACCGCGTGCGGCGATCACGATTTCCTTAATCAGACGCGTGAAGATCTTCCCGCGTTTGGCGTCCAAAGCCGCCTTCTTGTGTTTAATTGTGTGCCATTTTGAGTGACCTGACATGGTTCAGCCTCAGTTGTCCTAACCTAATAGGGTAACATCCCCAATGGCACAACCGCCGGAAGAAACGCAATCACGGGATTTGGGCCTCAGCGGCCGCATCGCCCAATCGAACCAGAAGCGCATCATGCGCCCCGATGGCACGCTCAACGTCGTGCGCCTTGGCCACGGATTCTGGCAGTCGCTCAACGTTTACCAGCACATGATCACGGTCACCTGGCCGCGCTTCTTCCTCTACGTCCTGGCTTTTTACATCGCCGCCAATGCCGCCTTCGCCTGCCTCTACATCGCCGCCGGTCCCGGCGCCATCCAGGGCGGCGAACCCAATGCCCCGTGGCACAACGCCATCTTTTTCTCCGTCCAAACCATCGCCACCATCGGCTACGGCCAGATGACCCCCAAGGGCACCGCCGCCAACGCCCTCGTCGCTTTTGAAGCGCTCAGCGGCCTCATGGGCTTCGCCCTCATCACCGGCATTCTATTCGCCCGCTTCTCCCGCCCCTCGGCGCACATCTTACGCAGCAAAGTCGCCCTACTCCCCCCCTATCAAGGCACGCGCACCGGCCTCATGTTCCGCATCGCCAACGGCCGCGAAAGCCAGCTCATCGACGTCAAGGCCACCGTCACCTACAGCTGGATGGACCATCCCGCTGAAGGCCGTCCCATCCGCCGATTCCGGCAACTCCCGCTCGAGCGCGATAGCGTCGTTCTCCTCCCCACCCAATGGGTCATCGTCCACCCCATCGATGAATCCAGTCCCTTCTACAACCGAACCCAACAGCAGATCCTCGACGCCGATCCCGAGGTCTTCGTCTCCCTCTCAGCCACAGAAGAGACCTTCTCCCAAACCGTCCACTCCCGGTTTTCCTACGCCGACAGCGACATCGTATGCGGCGGCAAGTTCGCCGACCTCTTCGGCACCACCGCCGATGGCGTCGTCTCCATCGACCTCGCCAAACTCAGCGACTTCGATCGAGTGCCCCTGCCAACTGCTCCAGATTCCGCGCAAACGTCGTCGTCCGGATCACCTTCCCCCTCGGCGGCTGCGCCCCGTTAAACAAATCGATCTTGTCGTTTTCCTTCACCGGAATCGCGCGCCCGTTGATCGTCAACACCATATCCCGCGCCGCGAAAACAGACACAACTTTATCCGCCTTACCAATCACCCCGTCCTCCACCCACGCCCCGCGCGCGTCCAAACTGGCAATCAACCCATCCACCTTCCCGCCCCGCGGCCGTTGTGAATCGGTCCACGGCGACAACCCATGCAGCCGCCCAAACCGCTTCACGCGCGTCTGCCGCGCCGCCTCATACGCCGCCCGCAGCGCCGGCAACTTCTCCGCCCCCACCGTCACCGCGTAATGCGTGATCACGCTCGCGTCGTCATAGCTCAACTCGTACCCATCGATCCGCGCCGAGCCCAACCCCTTCGCCGTCACCTGCGTCCCTTTCGTGATATAAAGCGGCCGGTTCGTCTTCAGTTCATAGAACCGCGCCAGCTTCCCCTTCCCCGGAATCACGGAGCGTTCCAACCAACCCAACGCCCGCCCCGCCGCGGCTAGGTACTTCCCTTCCCCCGTCTCCCCATACAGCACCAATAGAACCCGAACAATCCCCTGCGACTCCCCGCCCGTCACCGACGGCGGCTCAAACTGACGCGCC
>CANIFK010000532.1 GCA_947466555.1 Acidobacteriota bacterium
CGGCGGCGCCGGCGCGGACAAGGGCCATGGCGTCGTGGGGCGTGTTGCAACTTTCGTCGGCCATGACGGGGACGGGGACGTTGCGGCGGACGTCGACGAGCCACTGCATGTCGAGCGCGGCGACGGGCTGTTCGGCGAAGTAGATGTCGCAGCTGGCGGCGAGCTTGCGGATGACGTCGATGGCGACGCGGACGGTCCAGCCGCCGTTGGCGTCGACGCCCAAGTGGGTGGCCGGGCCGATGGCGGCGCGGACGGCTTTGACGCGGGCGATATCGCTTTCCGGGGTGATGCCGGTTTTTACCTTGAGCGTTTTCAGGCCTTGGGCGAGGGCCCATTCGGCGATCTCCGCGGCGCGGGCGGGTTCTGCGCCGGAGACGGACATTTTGACGGGGACGGTGTCACGGACGGCGCCGCCCAGGAGGCGGTAGATGGGGAGGTTGGCTACTTTGCCGAGGATGTCCCAGAGGGCGATTTCGATGCCGGATTTGGTGAAGGGATGGCCGAAGACGGTGCGGCGCATTTTGGCGGTGAGGCGTTCGATGTCGCAGGGGTTTTCGCCGGTGAGGGCGGGGGCGAGAAAGTCGCGGATCATGTGGGTGGCGGTGACGGCGTCTTCGCCGCTCCAGACCGGCGTGCAGGAGACTTCGCCGAGGCCGGTGATTCCTTCGTCCGTGTGGATTTTGAGGAGGACGAAGGGGGAGGAGGCGTGGACGCCGAGGCTGCCCCGGATGACCAGTTCAGGACGGATGGGGACCTGGACGGGGATGGTTTCGATGCGCGTGATTCGCATCGCTGATTTATAACATGGGGCGCGGGTTCGCCCTCAGGCGATGCGGTGGCGGGCGATGGTGGCTTCATCGACTTCGACGCCGAGGCCGGGGGCGTCGGGCACCTTCAGGTAGCCGTCTTCCATGCGGAGAGGCTCCTTCACCAGTTGGCGGCTGAGGGCGCCTTGGGAGGTATTGAACTCGACAAACTCGGCGCGGCGCTGAAAGGCGGTCAGGTGGAGCGAGGCGGCGGTGAGCAGGTCGCTGGACCAGGAGTGGGGGATGACGAGGCGGTTGGCGCGTTCGGCCATGTGGACGATTTTGCGGGCAACGGTGAAGCCGCCGCAGCGCGTTAGATCGGGTTGCAGGACGTCTACGCCGCCTCGTTCGATCAACTGTTGGAAGCCCCAGTCGGTGGCTTCCTGTTCGCCGCAGGCGATGCGCACATCGGTCGATTCGGCTACGCGACGATAGCCGTCGTAGTCTTCGGGGTGGAGGAGTTCTTCGACGAAGAAGGGCTCGAATTGCTCGATGGAGCGGACGACCTGAATGGCCTCTTTGGCGGTACGCTCGACGAACCAGCCGGTGTCGACCATCAGGTCGCGGCGGGGGCCGAGGGCTTCGCGGGCGGCTTCGACGAGTTGGACGTCGAGCCAGCGATCCTTTCCGAAGACGCCCCAGCCGAATTTGACGGCGGTGAAGCCCTGGCCGATGTAGCCCTTCACCGCTTCGCGCATGGCGTGCGGCGTGGGGCGGAAGAGGGTGCTGCCGTACGCGCGGACTTTGTCGCGCCACTTGCCACCGAGCAGGATGTGTATCGGCTGGCCGTAGGCTTTGCCGCAGATATCCCAGAGGGCGATATCGATGGCGGAGATGGCTTGCAGCGCGGCGCCGCGGCGGCCGAAGTAGATCGTCCCGCGATACATGCGGTACCAGAGGCGCTCGACTTCCAATGGGTTCTGGCCGACCAGGAGCGACTTCAGACCGTCCATGAACTCCATGCCTTCGGCGTCGCTCCACTTGGGCGAATCGATGCAGGCTTTGGCGACGGGGGCGGAGGTCTCCATGTCGGAGTAGCCGCAAATCCCGGCGTCGGTCGTGACCTTGACGATCCCCATGTAGGTGGGGCCGAGGGGTTCTTCGGCGCCCTCGGGGTTGTTGTAGAGGCCTTCGGCCTTGAGGACGAAGAGTTCGACGTTGGTAATTTTCACGGGATGAGTTCGCTCCAGTCGACGGATTCGGCGATGACGAACAGCGTCTGGCCCCGGCGGGGGCGGGCGCTCAAGTGCAGCATGGCGACCCAACCGGTGCGTGAGGCGTGGATCTCTGTTGGCGCGCTCGAGTGGTCCGAAAAGTCGTGGAGGCGGCAGAGGAGTTCGCCGCGTTCGACGGCCTGGCCGGGGGCGACGACGGGTTCCCAGATGCCATCGGCGGGGGCGGGTATGTAGGCGTCGAGCTTGTCGGCGCGGATGAGGCGCGTGGGCGCGGCGCCCAGGGGGCGGATGGATTGGACGGGTTCGTCGAGCAGGCCGTAGTGGCGGAGGACGTTTTTGACGCCTTCGTAGGCGTGGCGGACGCCGTGGTGATCGGTGGAGGCGCCGGCGCCGAGTTCGCTGCCGATGGCGATTTTGCCTTCGGCTTCGGCTTCATCGGTGAGGAGGCCGGAGGCCATGGTGCTGGCGTAAATCAGAGCGAAGCCGGTATCGAAGAGGCGGGAGACGGTGGCGATTTCGGCGCGCTGGGCGGGGTCGGCAATGGGGTGGAAGGAGGTGCAGTAGGGGAAGGCGCCTTCCATGCCGCCGGAGTGGATATCGAGCACGACGCGGCCGTGGGGGAAGACTTGCGTCTTGACGAAATGGGCGATGCGGGCGGAGAGGGTGCCGCGGGGGTTGCCGGGGAAGGCGCGGTTCATGTTGACGCCATCAAGCGGGGAGGTGCGCTGGTTGGCGACGCAGGCGCTTTCGCTGAGTTGGGGCATGAGGATGATGCGGCCGGATAGCTGCGCCGGGTCGAGATCGTGGCAGAGACGTTTGAGCGCCACCTGGCCTTCGTATTCGTTGCCGTGCGTGCCGCCGAAGCAGAGGATGCCGTTGGTGTTGGGGCCGCGCAGGCCGTTGATCACCGTGAGCGGGACGAGCGAGTAGCCCCAGGAGCCATCGAGGTGGAAGGCGATTTGGTAGTGGTGCTTGCCGGGGCGGGCGAAGTCGATGTCGGCGTAATTGTGGATGAGTTGCGGCATGGGTCAGGCGTCGATGCCGAGGAGGGCGAGCGTGTCGCGGGCGAACATGCGCTCCATTTTGTCCATGTTGAGGCGCGGGAGCTTGGTGCCTTCAAGCATGTTGTTGAGGCCGCGCATGCCGTCGAGGCTGGCCTGGACGGTGGTGAAGGGGTAGTCCGTTCCGAAGAGCACTTTGTCCCAGACGCCGTATTCCTGGACGAGCATGAGCGAGTTGTAGAGCTGGTAGGGGCGGTAGTGGAGGGCGGAGCAATCGGCGTAGACGTTGGGGTGTTTGCGAATCGTCACGACGCTTTCGCCTTCGTAGGGATGGCTCAGGTGGGCGAGGATGATCTTCACTTCGGGGAAGCGAGTGGCGACGTCATCCAAGTGGCGCGGGAGGGTGCATTCGAGCGGGGCCTGGGCGACGAACGTGGTGCCGGTGTGGAGGAGAACGGGGAGGTTGTGGCGCGTCGCGTATTCCCACAAGTAGTCGAAGCGGCGGTCGTTGGGGAAGAAGCCGGCGTACATGGAGAGGAGCTTGATGCCCTTCAGCTTCAGGTCCTGGTGGCCTTCGATGAGTTCGTCGTGCCAGCCGGGCTGGGTGGGGTCGAGGGAGAGGAAGCCGACGAGGCGGTCGGGGTGGGTGGCGACGTAGGCGGCGACTTCGCGGTCAGGTACCCAGAGGCCGGAGAGCTTGGCTTTGCCGCCGAAGACGACGGTTTTTTCGCAGCCGGCGGCGGTAGCCTGGTATTCGTCCCAGCGCACGGTGAGATCCACTTCGACGTCGCCGCGGGCGCGGGCGGCCTGGCGTTTGAAGTCGTCGGAGAAGTGTTTGGGGTACTCCCAGAAGTGGCTGTGGATGTCGACCATGGTGTACATCATAGAACGCGAAACTGCTACAGTCTCCAAATGACGAAGCGGGCGGCGTTCGGACCGGAGTGGGTTCTGATTGCGTTCCTGTGGTTTGCCTACGTGCTGAACCACGCCGACCGTCAGGTGGTGTACACGCTGTTTCCGGCGTTGCAGAAGGAGTTCGGCTTCAGCAATACGGTGCTGGGGCTGAACGGGGCGCTGTTCTTGTGGGTGTACGGGGCGTGTTCGCCATTCGCGGGAATCGCGGGGGACCGGTGGCCGCGGACAATGCTGGTGGCGGGGAGTTTGGCGTTGTGGAGCGCGATTACGGTGCTATCGGGATTTGCGGTGAACGGGACGATGCTGCTGGTGTGCCGGGGGTTATTGGGAATATCGGAATCGTTCTTCATGCCGGCGGCTTACGCGCTTATGGCGAATGCGCACGGGCCTTCGACGCGGTCGCGGGCGGTGGCGATTTTTGCGAGCAGCCAGATGGTTGGGGTGGCGATTGGCGGATCGTTGAGCGGGTTCATTGCGGAGCGGGTGCACTGGCGGGCGTCGTTCTGGATTCTGGGCGGGATTGGGTTGGTGTTCGCGATTCCGTTGTGGCGGTTTTTGTCTGCTGTGCCGCCGCATTTTCATGGGGTGACGGCGGCGGGGGGCGCGACTCTTTCGAGCTTCGCGGGGCTGTTCCGGATTCCATCGTTGCGGATCATTACGATTGTGGTTTCGGTGGCGACGTTTGGGCTGTTTTTGGTGTATTCGTGGTTGCCCACTTTTCTTTTTGATAA
>CANIFK010000533.1 GCA_947466555.1 Acidobacteriota bacterium
CGCACTGCCCGTTTATCGCGCCGAAGAAGTATTTCGACATGTATCCACCGGAGAAGATTGAGCCGTTGCCGCTGGGTCCGGGAGAGATGGAGATCGCGCCGCCCTGGGCGTATTGGACGACGCCGGGGAATTGGAACATGACGCGGCGGCAGACTCAGGAGGTGTTGCAGGCCTATTATGCGTCCATCTCCTTTGTGGATGCGAACGTGGGGAAGCTGCTGGACGCGCTGGACCGGCTGCGGTTGACGGAGAACACGATCGTTGTGTTCTGGTCCGACCATGGATACGGTAACGGGGAGCACGGGCAGTGGATGAAGCAGACGGTTTTTGAGGCGGCGACGCGTATGCCGTTGATCTTTGCGGCGCCGATGGGGAAGGCGAAGGGGAAGGGGTGCCCTCGCACGGTGGAGTTGTTGGACCTGTATCCGACGTTGGCCGAGCTGTGCAGGTTAGAGGATGTCCCGGGGAATCTACACGGCAAGAGCTTGAAGCCGTTGTTGGACAACCCGGGGGCGAAGTGGGACCGGCCGGCGGTGAGCCAGGTAAGCCGCCCGCAGAAGCGTATGGGATACACAATTCGCACGGAGCGCCACCGGTATACCGACTGGGGCGAGGCGGAAGAGCTCTATGACTACCAGACGGATCCGAGAGAGGTTCGGAATTTGGCGAAGGATCCCAAACAGGCCAAGCTGAAGGCGGAGCTGAAAGCGCGGTTGGAGACGATCACAAAGGCGCGCGGGCGGGGCTGAATCGGCGTAGATAAGCGGCCGCTGGGGGCGCGGCCGACTTCGCCGGCGACGTCAGTGACATGGAGAGACATGCCGCCTCCGGCGAAGCAGCGCTCGGCCTCCGGCCAGCAATGTCCGTCGCGCGATCCGCATTGGCTACCCGCATTGTTACGTATGCAGGCGGAAATAGCGCAGTTCGCGCTCGGCCTGGAACCAGTCTTCCTCCGGTGAGCCTTGAGGGCAGCCGCGAACGTGCCAGTAGTGATTGGCGAGCGCGGCAATTGCTTGCTGCGTTACGCGTGGCGCCTGATGGACATGGGCTGCGTGGCTTCGCTGGTGGATGAGAGTGGCTTGTTCCAGATGTTGATAGGACGCTGTGGACATAGATGGACTCCTTCCCTGGAACCATTGCACGAGGCGGGCCACTCGGAAACACATGGGTTTGGGGCCCTTGGGCTGACCGCCGGAAGCCATTTGACCGCATCCCGTCAAGGGCCCGCGAGGGAACGAGCGGCTGGCGGGAATGGGCCTCCATCTGCAAGGTTTCGAGTTATGACGAAAGCAACTTTCGCGGGTGGCGGCATCGGTTCGATGGCCGGAGCCGCGTTTCTAATTCGAGATGGTGGCATGGCGGGCGAACACATTCAGATTCTGGAAGCGGCCTCGGTGTTGGGCGGGAGCCTGGATGGCGCGGGGGACGCGGCGCGTGGTTATTCGTTGCGCGGAGGCCGGATGTTGACCACCGATAACTACGAGTGCACGTGGGACCTTTTCAAAACCATTCCTTCGCTCCATAACGCTGGAAAGTCGGTGTACGAGGAGACGGTCGAGTTCAACGAACAGCACGTGGCGCATTCGATGGCGCGGCTGGTGAACCGGCACCGGGCGAAGCTGCCGGTAGCGTCGATGGGGTTTTCGATGCACGACCGGGTGGAGTTATTGAAGCTGACGCAGACCAGTGAAGCAGACCTTGGGGCGAGCCGGATTACGGACTGCCTGTCACCGGGATTCTTTGAGACGCCGTTCTGGTTCATGTGGTCGACGACGTTCGCGTTTCAGCCGTGGCACAGCGCGGTGGAGTTTAAGCGCTATTTGTTGCGGTTTATGTTGGAGTTCTCGCGGATTGAGACGTTGGCCGGGGTGAAGCGGACGATCTACAACCAGTACGATTCGCTGGTGGCGCCGCTGCAGGCGTGGCTGGTTTCGCAGGGCGTGCGGATTGTGACCGATTGTGTGGTGACCGATCTGGCGCACACGGGCGGGCCGGGCGAGTTCCGGGTGACCGGGATTCATTGCCGCCGGCAGGGGTCGAATGAGGTGATCGACGTTACCGAAGGGGATCTGGTGTTTTTGCAGAACGGTTCGATGACGGATGCGTCGAGTATTGGTTCAATGACGGCGCCGCCCCCGCAACGGACGAAGGCCGACTGTAACAGCTGGTCGGTATGGGAGCGCCTGGCGGCGGGGCGGCCGGAGTTTGGGCGGCCGGCGGTGTTTAACAGCTGCATTGCGCAGTCGTACTGGGATTCGTTCACGGTGACGCTCCTCGACACGGCGTTTTTCGACCAGATGATCGAGTTCAGCGGGAACCAGCCGGGGACGGGCGGACTGGTGACGTTCAAAGATTCCAACTGGATGATGTCCATCGTGATCGCCGCCCAGCCGCATTTCCGGAATCAGCCGGCCGATGTGCAGGTGTTCTGGGGGTACGCGTTGTTTCCGGACCGGATTGGCGATTATGTCGCCAAGCCGATGGCGGATTGCAATGGGGAAGAGATTCTGCGCGAGCTGTGCGGGCACCTGCGGTTCAACCTGGAGACGGTCGCCAGGGCTAATTGCATTCCCTGCCGGATGCCGTATCTGACGAGTATGTTCATGCCGCGGATCGCGGGAGACAGGCCGCTTCCTGTTCCGGCTGGGTCGAAGAACCTCGGGTTGATCAGCCAGTTTGTGGAGATCCCGGAGGACGTCGTCTTCACGGTGGAATATTCCGTGCGTGCGGCGCAGATGGCGGTTTATCAACTGATCGGGATCACTCGCGCGGTACCGCCGGTGTCGCAACACGCGCATACACTGCACGCGCAGTTTGATGCGTTGGTCAAATCCTTTCAATAAACGGAGATTATGATGACTATCCTTGCAAGCCGGGAGATCCGGTTGGCGTCGCACCCAGAGGGCATGCCGACGGCCGAGAATTTTACGATGGCGCGCGTGGAACTGCCGCCGTTGGAGGAGCATCAGGTGCTGGTGCGGAACCGGTATCTATCGGTGGACCCGTATATGCGCGGGCGGATGAAGGAGGGCGCGTCGTATGTGCCGCCGTTCGTGATTGGGGAGGTGATGGAGGGCGGGGCGGTGGGCGAGGTGGTGGAGAGCCGGTCGTCCCAATTCGTGGTGGGGGACGCTGTGACGTCGCGTTTTGGATGGCGGGAGGCGTTCGTCGCCGGGCCGAAGGATTTGCACAAGGTGGAGGAGGCGTCGTCGGTGTATTTGGGTGCGCTGGGGATGACGGGGATGACGGCTTGGGCGGGTTTGAACCTGGTGGACGTAAAGGCTGGGGATGTTGTCTTTATTTCGGGCGCGGCGGGCGCGGTGGGCAGCATGGCGGGTCAGTTGGCGAAGCTGCGGGGTTGCCGGGTGATCGGCTCGGCGGGAAGTGATGAGAAGGTGAAGTTCCTCCTAGAGGAGTGCGGGTTTGATGCGGCGTTTAACTACCGAAGCGGGCCACTGCTGCACCAGATTCAGCTGGCGGCGCCGGAGGGGATTGATGTGTATTTCGATAACGTTGGGGGCGGGTCGCTGGAAGCGGCGCTGGATGCATTGCGGGTGCACGGGCGCATCATCGCTTGTGGCGGGATCTCTGGTTACAACAACGAGGGACCGTCGACGGGGCCGTATAACCTGTTCAACGTGACGACGAAGCGGCTGACGATGAAGGGGTTGATTGTAGGAGATTCGATGGCGCGATTGGGTGAGTTTGAAAAAGAGGTGGGCGGGTATCTACGGGCGGGGAAGGTGAAGGCACGGGAAACGGTCGCCGAGGGAATTGAGCAGGCGGTGCCGGCGTTTCTGGGCCTGTTTGAGGGAGAAAATGTAGGGAAAATGGTCGTCCGGGTGTCGTAAGGCTACTTGTAGTAGGAGACGATGCCGACGCCTTCTTTGGCATCGCTTAGCGCGATGATGCCGACGTAGGCAGGGCGAAGGTGGAAGCGTTCGATGAGGTACACCTGGACTCGGGCGGCGCGGCGGCGCCCGACCAGGTACTGCTGGGATGGCACCCCGATTCCGGAGTAGCCTTCGATCATCAGCGGGCCGTTGCGGGGTAGTTGGAGGATCTCGGTCATCGCCGCGTCCAACTTCGCCTTGCCGGCGGGGCTGATGGTTTCCAGGCCCTTGGCGTCGGTTTGGAACAGGTCTGCGCTCGCCAGCCAGATAGGGAATTTCTTGAATCCCTTGCCGAAAGACGCTTTCTTGTATTCGGGCGCGGTGAGCGCACCGAGGTCATAGAAACCGCGGCGCTTGAAGAAGCCGCGGAAGAAGAAGTTGTGCTTCAGGGCTTCGGTGTTGTCGGAGAGGTCGGACATGGCTTCGTGGGCGTCGGCGAGGGTTCGCTGGAGGTTTTCGGCGACGCCGCCTTCGCCGGAATCGGACTGGAATTTCTCTACGGCGTCTTTCACCTGCGCAGTGATGTGTTGGAGATTTTTTACCGTTTTCTGGACTTCAGGGACGATCTCGCTGGCCTCCACTTTCTTCACCACTTTCTTCACGTCGACGGTTGCGTCCTGGATGTTCTCGATGCTGCGGTGGAGGCTGGCGGCCATTTCCTTGTCTTTGAACAGCTTGCCGACAGCGCCCTCGCCCTCCTGCACGCCGTCGATGATTTCGTTCAG
>CANIFK010000534.1 GCA_947466555.1 Acidobacteriota bacterium
AAGCACATCCCGGAGCGCATCTTCGACCATCAACTTCTCAGCTTCCAGATCCAAGACTACGGCGGAGATCACCATAATGAGAGCTCAGATGTTTCACTTAAAGTAAACGGTGCTAAAAATTGTTTACTGCTGCACCGCCATCGTCACCGCGGGGCTGTCCAATCCGCCGACGTTCAAGATAATCGGCACCTGATCGCCCAACGGAGCATCCTGCGGAATCACCGCGTTCACCTGGTACAACCCCGCCGAACCCGGCGTCAGCCCGGCGAACTGCACCGCTGCTTCCGCCCCGCCGATGATCACCCGCACCGGGCTCACCACGCGGGACAACGGCGACAGCGGCGCCGCCACGCCCGCCGCAACCGCCGGGGTCGTCGGCCCCAGCCCGCTGCAATAAATCACGATCGTGTCGCCCCGTTTAGCAGGAGCACCGGGCTCGGCATAGGTCTGCGCGCCACCGGCACGCACCGCCAGCACCACGCCCTGGCCCGCGCCATTATTGTTCTTGGAGAAGATCCCCGGCTGCGCGTTGCCCACCACAATCCGCTCCGGCGTACCCAGCGCCTGTTGTTTCCGAACGACGATCTGCTGCTCGGAATTCAACGCCAGTCCGAACGGCACTTGCGCGTTGATCTGCCCACTACTCACGAACAACAGCGGCAGCGACTCGCCACCCAGCAGCACCTCCGTCCCGGCCAGCGTGGTCGACAACGGCACCGAACTCGCCGCCAGCGCCTGGTCGGCCAGGTCAGTGCCGTAGATCGAAATCAGCTGCCCCGGCGCCACCAATGGCTGCGCCACGAAGCTCGCGCCGTTCACAATCGCCCCGGCCGCCACCTGCGGACTCCGTGGCGCCGTCGCCGCCTGCACCGATCCGGGCGCCGTCTCACTCACACCCAATTGCACCCGTGTCCCTTGTGTAAATGCCGCCACCACGCGCACCGAAATGTCGCCCGTCTGGTTCGCCGGCGGCGTGTAGGCGCCCTCCCACTCCCCATTGGCCACGTGCGTCATCTTGATTACCGCCTGCGTGTTCAGCACGGTCAGATTCGCGCTCGCCGTCCCGGCCGACTCCGGCACATGCGGCCGTCCGCAGCCATCGACGATCTTCGACCGCACTCGCACCGTCTCTCCCGGCCGAACCGAGAATCGCGGCTTCTGCAACGAAGTAATCTCGGCAAACAGGTCGTTCGACGCGCACGACGACGTCTCGCGCGCACCCGCCTTCCCCGCCCCGGCCGAGCCCTGCGGAGCCACGATACTCAAGATCGAAACCGTCCGCACCGTCCGCGCCCGGTCATTAAACACAATGGTCACCGCGCCCTGCCGGATCCCCACCGGCAGCTTCGCCAGCGCCGGGAACAACCGGATTCGCGCTGGCTGCGATGGCGACAGCGTGCCCGTCGACGGCACCGCCTCAAACCAGTTCACGCCATCGAGCGTCGCCCGCACCGAGGCATATTCAATCGGCGCGCCGCCATTCACCGTCAGCGTCAACGTGGCCGACCCGGGCTCGTCCCCGGTCACCGCCGTGAACACCACACCGGTCGGCGATACCTCCGGCACCGCATCGCTATTTGGTGGCAACACGCGCAACGACACCGTTGCCAACTGCTGCCGGTTCGCCGAGTTCGGTGACGACACCGTCGCCAGCGCCGAGTAGTCCCCCGGCGCCAATCGCGAAGCATCCACGCTGAACGGGATCTCCGGCGCCTTCTGCCCACCGGTGCTCGTGCCCGAAGCGGAATCGCTCGGAATCGTCAACCAATTCCCGCCCGCCAAGGTGCGCGACGTAACCGTCCAACTCATCGCCCCATTCCCCGAATTCACCACGGAGACGCCCTGCGCAGCCGGATTCCCGCCGCCCTGAATCGCCACAAAACTCAACGCCGATGGCGTCAACAAAATCGCCGAGTTCCGGTCCGACACGGCAAGCGATGCCGGCAACGTCGACGTCTGCCCGTTGTCACCCTTCACCGTCACCGCGCCGCTATAGGTACCCGGCGCCAATCCCGCCGTCGCCACGGCAACTTCCACCAACTCCGGATCATTCCCGGCCACAACGCCCGCTGCCGTCTGCGGAACCAGCCACGGCACGGAAGAGGCGACCGTAAACGCAATCTTCCCCCCGCCCGTATTCCGAACCAGCAGCCGCCCGGCCTGCGCCGCGCCGCCCGCCACGCTGGCAAACTGCAATCCCGACGAGCCCACGCGCAACTCCGGCGCCGGCGCCGGCGCCACCTCCAACTGAATCGTCACCGTACGCTCCGGCGGGTTCGCATTCGGCGCCCGCAGCGTCAAACGCGCCACAGCCACGGTCCCCGTGAAGGAAGCCCCCAATGGAAGGTCATTCGCCACCGCCGTAATCTTCACCTGCGCCGGCATCACACCCGCCGCCGGCGTCAACCGTGCCACGCGCCGCAAAAGTTCATCGCCGCCCGGAATCAGCGCCGTCAACGTCGACTCATACGGCACGCCATCAAGCGACGTCTGCAGCCCCACGCTCAGCTCCTGCTGCGGAATCGTCAACGACCCATCCCGCTCCTGCAACGCCCGGAACGTCACCGTGCTCTTGTCCAACGCAAACGCCGGCGCCTCCGCCAGAATCGCGCGAATCCGGTCGTTCTGCGTATCGGCGATCAGTAATCGCCCATTGGCGTCCAACACCACCGCCTGCGGCTGAAACATCTGCGCCGCCGTTGGCAATCCACCGTCGCCCGAATACCCCGCCACGCCCGTCCCGGCAATGGTCGTGATCACCCCGAACGGATCCACCTTCCGCACGCGGTTGTTCAATGTATCGGCGAAATAGATGGAGCCATCCGCCCCCAACACCGGCGACGTCCGCTGGCCAATCGCCGCATCCCGCGCCGGCCCGCCATCGCCTCCAAACCCATTCCCACCACTCCCCACAACAGTAGTCAAAATGCCCGCCGTATCGATCTTCCGGATTCGCAAGTTATCCGAATCGCAGAAATAAATGTTCCCCAACCGGTCCGGCACCACACACCCCGGATAGCTGATCGACGCTCCCACCGCCCGCGATCCATCCGGCGAAAACCCGGCCTTCCCCGTTCCAATCACCGTCCGCACCCGCCCATCCGTTCCAATCCGCCGAATCGTATGATTCAGCGCATCGCCCACCAAAATGGACCCGCTCTCCTCCACCGCAATCGGAATCACGCCGAAGAACGTCGCCTCCAGCGCCGGCACATTATCCACCACCCCGCCCGCCTTCAACGATCCCGCAAACAGCGAAATCCGCCCATCTGGCGTAATCTTCCGAACAACATTCTCCCCGTTCCCCGGCTGCGTGAAATACACGTTCCCGGCCTTATCCACAGTGATCCCCAACGGCCTGTCGATCCGCGCCTGCAGCGCCGCCCCGCCATCGCCGGCATACCCCGGCGTCCCATTCCCGGCAATCGTGCTGATCCGCCCATCCGTCGTCACCTTCCGGATCCGCGCGTTGAAAGTATCCGCAATATACAGGCTTCCCTGCCCATCAACTGCCATCGCATAAGGCTGCAATAGGTTCGCCGTCCGCACCGGCCCGAACTCCACAAACGACCGGTTAAACCCGTTCCCAGCGATCGTCGAAATCGTCCCCGACGCCGTCACGCGCCGCACCCGTCGGTTATTCCGGTCGGCAATATACAGGTTTCCCGACGCATCCACGCCCAACCCTTCCGGCGAAAACACCTGCGCCTGCAGCGCCGGCCCGTTATCCCCGCTGAACCCGGCCGACCCATTCGCCGCATACACCGCAATCCGCCCATCGCTCGCCGTCACGCGCCGAATGTTGTGCGAGGTCACGCTGCCGATATACAGGTTCCCCTGCGCATCCACGCCCAACGAGCCAATCCCGCCCAGCCCCGCCTGAATCGCACTCCCGCCATCACCTGAATACTGAATCGACCCATTCCCCGCCACCGTTTCAATCACGCCATTCGTGCGCACACGCCGGATCCGGATCCCCGCCGCGTCCACGAAATAGACGTTATCCGCCCGGTCGCAGACCACGTCGAACGGCGTACCCAGATTCGCCGCCGTCGCTCGGCCCCCATCCCCGCTAAACCCATTCGTCCCGGTCCCGGCAAACACCGTCGTCCGCCCGTTCGTATCCACACGCCGCAACTGGTTGTTGAAGTGGTCGGTAATAAACAAATTCCCACGGGAATCCACCGCCACTCCGTGCGGATAATCCAGCGGCGCCTGCACCGCCACCGCCCCCTCCGCCGCCCGCCCGCGCACGCCATTGCCGGCCACGGTTGTGATCACCCCGTCCGTCCCCACGCGCCGCACCCGCTGGTTCACCTCATCGGCAATAAACAAATTCCCTTGCCGGTCAAACGCCATCTGCCGCGGCGTGTTCAACGACGCTTCCTTCGCCGGGCCGCCATCGCCCGAGAACCCCGGCCGCCCGTTCCCCGCCACCACGAACAAAACACCATCGGCGCGCACCCGCATCACCATGTTGTTGTCGGTGTCGCAGAAATACGGCTCGTTCGTCAGCGGATGCACCGCGATCGACATCAACAATCCCAACGGCGCCTGCACCGCGGACCGCCCGTCCCCATCGAAGACGTACCCCGTCCCCACCACCGTGTTA
>CANIFK010000535.1 GCA_947466555.1 Acidobacteriota bacterium
CTGGAGGTCAGGCGTGTGCTCTTCCGATCTCGAGGTCATACACCCGATCAAATAAGACAACCCAACAGAAGGCCGGTACTCCGCATTCCGCGCCGCCCCACGGCTCGTATCCGCAGCCGCGGGAGATATACCCAGCGCCGGAATGTGATCCGGAATCACAATCCCGTCAAACTTCACATCCACCAGCGCCTGCATGACTTTACTCATATCGTAGTAACCGTCATCAATCAGCGCCTCCGTGAAATGAGGCAGCGGCGCGCTCACATTCCGGAAGTGGACTTTGAATAACTTCTTCTTACCAGCAAAGTACTTAATCACCTCAACAGGATCAGCCCCGGTAACAGCCGTCCCGCCCTCCAGCCACGACCCCACACAGAAACAAACCCCGACATTCGGGCTGTTGGCGATCTCAATGGCCTTCTTATAACCGGCGAAATTGCTGAAGATGCACCGCGGCACCCCGGCCAGCATCCGCTTCGGCGGATCGTCGGGATGGATGCCGATTCGCACCCCCGCTTCCTCCGCCACCGGCACGACTTTCTTAATAAAGTACGTGTAATTCTCCCAAATCTCCTGCTCGCTATACACCCGCCCATGGGAAAGCGGCTCGGCGTACGTCTTTCCGCCCCAGAACCCCTTCCACTCCGGGCTGTTGGCGTTGCCGTCGCGCGCGCTGTACCCGCGCGGACTCGTCACCCGCCCGCTCGACCAGATTCCGTTCCCCATATGCGCATACGTGGAATACGGAACCTTCGCCTTGCCCAGATACCGGATGTAGTTCAGGTACTCTTCAATCTTCTGATCCCGCCCGGGCAGGTTCAGTGTAACTTCCGGCATGTTATGCAGGCTGCCGCTCGGCCCCGCCCCGCTGCCGATGTTATAAACACCGAACCCCTCTTTTTCCCATTCGGCCTTCTGCTGAATGAAGTCCTCAGCGGTCGACTTCGCCGGGTTCACCGCCAGGCTCAGCCACTTCACGCCCAGTTGCTTCAAATACGCCATGTGCTCCGGGCTCGGCGTATTGGCGCTCACGCCAATCTTGATGCCCGGAGGAATCGGTGTCATAGGCTTGGCGGCCGCGGCGGAGGCCGAAGCCCCCGCCAGCGCCGCCGCCCCGCCAATTAGCTCTCGTCTGTTCATAATTAAAACTCCGCTCGAATCGACATCTGCAGGTTGGCCTGGCCCGTGCCGAAGTTGGAGAAGTCACCCACCACGCCCGAGTACCGGCCCCAGGCGTTCTGAGCATTCAAGTTATACGTGGTGTTCGGCGCGCTCAGGTTGGGCCGTTTGTGCGGCAGGTTGTGCCCGTCCAAACGGAAACTCAACATGAACTTCTCGCCCACCGGATGCCAGCTCTTCGTCACGAAGGTCTGCATCCAAACCAGCGCCGGCGCCTGCAACACGCGCGAGCCCAAAGACCCGATCGTGTACGCCGCCGGATAGGCAAACGAACTCTGGTTGAAATAAGGCGTCTGCGCTGCCGTCGGGAAGCGCTGCCCCATGTCCCAGTTCTGCACCTGCGCAGCTTCCACCGTCGTCAGCGGATTCACGCGCGAAGCCGTCAGATACCGGTTCGGGCTGCCTGCATAAGTTACCGAAAGCGGCACACCGGAGTTGATGTTCTCGCTCAGGTTCACCTTCCAGCCACCCAGAATCGCATTCACCAGCCCGCCCTTGTTCATCCACTTCTGGCCTTTCCCGAACGGCAGCTCATACACCACAAAAGCGCCGTACTGAATCCGCGAATCGAACGACGTCCGCGCCTTGCCCTGCCGGTTGTAGTAGCTCAGCGAATCGTCGTTGGACAACGACTTCGAAACGTTCAGGCTCGAGTTGAAAATCAACCCCTTCCCGTACCGCTTCTCCACCGAGATGTTCCCGCTGTGCCACGTGTTGTGGTTGAAGTTAGACAGCAAATTCACCGCGCCGAACTGCGGATAGATCATGTAGTCCTGCTGGGCCACGAAGACCTTGTCCTGCAGCGCCCGGTCGTTGCCCAACGCGATGTCCAACGGAATCCCGTTGATATTCCACGAACGCTGAATCCCAACGCCCGCCGAACCCTGGTACATCATGTTGATCAGCCACGTGTTGCTCGGCTGATACTGGAACCCGCCGGACCAGTTCATCACGTATCCGTTGCGCAAATTCGGGTCGCGCCAGAAAGCCGTCCGGCTCCCATAATTCGCACCCGTGTAAGGCACCGTGCCGTCCTGATTCACAACGTACTTGATCGCGCCCGGACCGTTGCTCAACTGGAACACCTGCCGCGGATCGCCCACCGGCTGCAACACATTGAAGTTGCCGGCATACTCGTCAAACCCGCCCTGCACACCGGTGTTGTCCACCGTCATGATGCCGAACGACGTCCGGTACACCCACTTCGGATGGAACGTCCACGCCAGCCCCAACCGCGGCTGGAAGTTATTCAAGTCTTTCTTGCCGATCACGCCCTGCGGATGCGTAATCGCGCCCTTCTTCCCCGTAACCGGATCGGTCGCGTTCGGGTCGAACTGCGATTGCTGACCCCACCGCGTCGTGTACGGCGAGAAGTACGTCCAGCGCACGCCCAGGTTCAGCGTCAAGCCCGGCCGCACCTTCCAGTCGTCCTGGAAGTACAGCTCCTGGTTCCACTGCCGCGGCATGAAAATCGCCAGCTGCTTCGTGTACGTCGCGCTCGTCACCGCGCCCATCATGAACGCCGCAAACGTGTTCCCGGTGTTCTGCGCGAACGGCAACGACGTGCCGCCGTCGAAATTGTACTGGCCAGAGGGCAGCGCGCCCGGCTTATCGCTATACAGCGTCCGGATCGTCTCAGTGCCCATCTTCAAGCTGTGCCGCCCCGCGATGAACGTCAGGTTGTCCTGAATGATCTTGTCCTCGCCAACCTGGCGCAGATAGTTCATCGGAGCAATCGAAAACCCGATATTGAAATAGGGGAACGTCTCCGGCGCCACGCCGGGTACGCTCAGTGAGTTCAACACCGATTCCGGACGGTCCGGATTCGACGATGCCCGCCGGTTGTACCCGAGCCGGAATTCGTTGAACAGCCGCCGAGACAGAATCGACGTGTAGCTGATCACGCCGTTGATCGTATCCGTCGGATTGATATAGGCCGACGCGTTGTACTGCTCATTCGAAAAGTTGTCACCGTTATGTCCCCGGTGGTGCCCCTGCGAATACCGGAAGAAGATCTTGTTATTCGAATTGAACTGGTGGTCAATCTTCTCGTCCCAGCGGTCGCGGTTCAAACAACGGCAGCTCTCTGCCCGTTGCAGGTTCCCGCTCGGTCCGGACCGTGTCGGCGATCCCACCTGGTTCGGCGGTAGCCAGATCCCCAGACCCAGAAACTTCGTTGCCACCGGGTCCATCAGATTCTTCGGAATGATATTCCCCGGCAACGGGTCGCGTGTCCACGCGCCGTTCACCTGGCGCGTCGAATACGGGTTGTAAATCGGCAATCCGCCGCCCGGTGCTTCCTTGAACGAGAAGTCGCCGTTCAGCATCTCCGGCGTCGGCACCGTCGTCACGCGCACGTTAATCGTCCGCTCGTGGTTGATCGCGTAATCGGACAGCCAGAAGGTCTTGTTCCGCCCGTCGTAGAGTTTCGGAATCACCACCGGCCCGTGCGCCACAAGGTCGAATACCTGATAGGACCACGGCACGTCCGGCCGCTGAATCTGTTCCAGATAGTGCCTGTGTACCCACTTACCATTCAGATACCGGTCTTCAAACGAAGCATGTAACTGGTTGGTGCCCGTCTTATAAACCATCTTCATCGACCCGCCCGCCGAGTGCCCATACTCCGCCGACGTCCCGGTCGTCAAAACTTTCACTTCTTCCATCGCGTCCGTACTGCCCTGCGTCACGCCGTCCACCTGGTTCACAGTCCCGGTGTAGGGCGATTTCGCCGCAATTCCGTCCATCGAAAAACCAATGTCGTTCTGCGCCTGACCCTGAATGTGGAAACCGGCCTGCCCCACCACGCCCACCACTCCGGGCATGTACTGCAGCAGGTACACCGTGCGTTTCATTACGCCCGGCGTCTCCACCAGCGCCTTCGAACCGATGACGTAGGAGCTCACCACGTTCTCCGTGGCCAACAACGTCGTCTCGCCGCTGACGGTGACCGAATCGCTCACCGCGCCAACTTCCATCGTGATGTCGATACGCGGCACTTCCGCCGAACGCAGCGTAATCCCCGACCGTACAAACTCTTTGAACCCCGCCGCCGTCACCTTCATCCGGTATTCGCCGGGCGCCAGATACGGCACATAGTACGTGCCCTCGGCCGATGTCGTGTTCTCGGTGACGAAGGAGGTGGCCACATTAGTCACCGTAATCTTGGCCCCGCCGACCACTGACCCCGTCGCGTCTTTGATTGTTCCGACCAGCGTCGCGCCGCCGCCAGTCTGTGCCGGCGCCAGCGGCGCCAATAGGATTGCCAAAGCGCTTAGTATGCGCAATGTGCGAAAAAGTCTCATATTTTGTAGCTCCCTGACCTGAATTGAAGCAGGCCCAGCATATAAGGACCTTCATCTCAAGTCAATCCGGGAACCGCCACCAATTCCAATAGTTTGAATCCGCCCCCCTTAAATCTCCCGCA
>CANIFK010000536.1 GCA_947466555.1 Acidobacteriota bacterium
GATTGAGTGACAAATCGTTGCGTTAAGGATTGCTAAGCATTGAGGGTTTCGGTGGCGAGGCGGTATTTTTCGAGGCGGGCGCGGTCGCGATCGGTGATTTGGGGGAGGCGGGAGAGGTCGGAGTTATCGGCGAGGTCGGCCAGTTTAACGCGGCGGCCGATGGGGTCGGCTTTGGCGCGAAGGACGAATTCCTCGTAGGTTTCCGATTCGCGGCGGGTGACCGAATCGATGGCCTGGATAGCGGGTTCGGGGAAGCCTTGGGCGCGGAGTTGGTCAAGGGTCCAGCCGCAGTCTTCGACGATGTCGTGGAGGACGGCGGCGATGCGCTCTTCGGTTGTCTCCAGGCGGAGCATGACGCGGAGGGCGTGGAGGATATAGGGGGCGCCGGCTTTATCGAGCTGGCCTTCGTGCGCGGTGGCGGCGAGGGCGATGGCGCGTTCCAGGGTGCTCATTCACCAAGTGTAGCTTGTGGTTCGGCGACGACGGCGGCGACGGTCATGTGGGCAGTGACGTTGGCCATGGTTTTGAACATGTCGGGGATGGCGTCGGCGGCGACGAGGAGGCCGAGGCCTTCGGGGGGGAGGCCGAGTTGTTGATAGAGCGGGAGGGCGACCAGGAGGGCGCTGGACGGGATGCCGGGGGCGCTGTAGGTGAGCAGCACGGAGGTGACGACCATGACGACGGACTGGGTGGCGGTGAGTTCGATCTGGTAGAGATAAGCCACGAAGAAGGCGCCGGCGACCTGGGCGACGGTGGCTGTGTATCGGAAGACGGAGGCGGCGAGGGGGAGGACGAAGCCGGTGATGGCCGGGCCCTGGCCGAGCGCTTCGGCGGCGGCGACTTCGGCGGGGAGGGCGGCGAGCGAGGAGCGGGAGGCGAAGGCGAGGGCCTGGACGGGGGCGACGGCTTTGACCCAGTTGCGGAAGCCGACGCGGCCGCGGAGGAGGACGACGATGTAGAGGGCGGCGGTGACGATTAACACGAAGGCGCAGATGGTGAGGATGTAGACGCCGAAGATGCCGGTGACGGAGGAGCCGAGACGGGCGACGAGGACCATGGACAGGACGGCGACGCCGTAGGGGGCGAGGCGGAGCATCCAGTCGACGATGATGAGCATGGCGTCGTTGACGGCGGTGACGGCGAAGAGGAGGGTTTTGCGTTTTTCGTCGTTGACCTGGCGGAGGGCGGCGCCGAAGAGGATGGCGAAGAGGATGAGGGCGAGGAGTTGGCCGTTGGCTGCGGCGGCGAGGACGTTGGAGGGGAGGAGGTTGGCGACCCAATCGCCGAAGCCGGGGATGGGGCCGGGGGCTTTGGCGCCGATGGGGGCGGTTGGCGTGGGGAACCAGCGGAGGACTTGCGGCATGGCGACGGCGGAGAAACTGGCGGCCATCAGCAGGAGGCCGGTGCACCAGGCGAAAACGCGGATGCCGAGCGAGCCGAGGGCGCGGGCATCGAGGCTGGTGTTGAGGCCGAGGATGAGTTGCGCCATGACGATCGGGATGACCGTCATGCGGACGCCGTTGAACCAGAGGACGCCGAGGGGTTCGGCGGCTATTGAGATTTCCGGGGGGAGGAGGGCGCCCGCGGCCATGCCGAGGAGGAGGCCGAGGAACATGGCGATGCTACGACTCATCTTGAGTAGCGTATCTTTTTACGGGTGAGCTGGTAATAGGTTTTTGTGGACGAGAGCGAATTCGAGGACATCTACAGGGCGCATCGCGATTCGGTTTACCGGTACGCGCGGCTGCTGACCGGGTCACCGGAAGCGGCGGAGGATATTGCGCATGAGTGTTTCCTGGCGCTGGTGAAGGGGAACTTCCAGGCGGGACGGAGTGGGGCGCGGGCGTACTTGTTGGGAGCGGCAAGGCGGCAGGCGTTCAAGCGGTACCGGGGGTTGGAGCGGGAAGTGGAGTTAGTTGAGGTTGTGGCTGCGCCGAGTGGTGAATCCGATCTGCCGGCGGCTGTGGCGGCGGCCGTTGCGGCATTGCCGCCTCTGCAGCGGGAGGCGATGCTGCTGTTTAGTTGGGAGGGATTTTCGTTGGAAGAAATCGCGGAGATGACGAACGCGGAGGTGGGGACGATCAAGTCCCGGTTGTCGCGGGCGAGGGAGACGCTGCGGCGGACTCTGGCGCCGTATCGGGAGTATGTGGGAGGAACGAATGGAACCGTTGCGTGACGATGAGCTGGATGTTTTGTTGCGGGAGGGCGAGCCGCGGTGGCGGCCTTCGCCGAGGCTGGATCGGCGGGTGATGAGCGGGTACAGGCCGCGGCCGTGGGAGTGGTTGTGGCGGGGGTCCGTGCGCGTGCCGGTACCGGTGATCTTGGGGTTGTTTTTGGCTTTCCTCTGGTGGCAACGGGCGCGGGGAACGGCACCGGCGGAGATCGACATGAATCAGTTTCGTCCGGTGGAACAGTTGGAAATCAAACTTGTGAGGAGCGGCGATGCGAAACGTTAAGGCGATTTTGTTTTTGGGATTCGGGCTGCTACAGGCGCAGCAGGCGAGTGTGATGAGCGGCGTGAACTCGGTGGAGAACGGTGTGTTTGTGAACTATCGAACGCTGCTGGAACCGGCCGCGGCGGGCGGGGCAGTCCCTAGGTTGAGCGGGGGCGTGATCACCGCGCGGCAGGCGATTCACCGGTATGTGCAGGTGGGGGAGTCCGCGTTCGGTTATGACCTCGCGGTGGTGCCGGTGAACGGAGGGAAGGATGTGCAGATCCGGATTGGGCCACTGACGCTGACACCGGAGGAGGTTTCCCAGTTCAGTTCGAAGACACTTCGGATGGCACCGTTGAACAAGTATCCGAACGTGACGACGGTGCGATCGGGCTCCACGATTGAAGTGGAGATTTTGCGGAACGCCGCCACCGGGCAGCGGGTATTCGATCTGTTGACACTAACGGTGGAAGCCACGCGGGTGGCGGCGGACTGGGGAATGCGGCTGGTGGCTCCGGTGGCGACAGCGGGGAAGTTAACGGCGAAGTTTCCGGCGACGCTGACCGGCGATCTGGTAACGGTGCGGGTACCGCAAATGGGTTTGCTGACGATCGGTGTGCATGCGCTGCGCGGGCGAGGGTATCAACGCGTGGGCGAGGTGGACGGAAAGGTGATCCGGGTGCAATGGTCCGGGACAGACATCGAAGTGGTGTCAGCGGAGAACATCGTACCGGGCGGGGGGAAGTGGACGCTGTATGGCCGTGTCACGTCGAACAATGGCGGGGCCGAGCTACAGGTGGGCACCACGGATCTATAGGGCGATGCGCGCGTCGCCTTCGCGGCGGGTGAGGCGTTCGCGATCGAGGAATTCCAGCAGCGGGATGGCGTATTTGCGGGAGCAGCCGGTCCAGTCTTTGAACTCGCCGACGGCGAATGGCTTGCCTTTGTGGGTGGCGAGGAGGGCTTTCAGGGCGTCGATGGCGGTGTGGTGAAAGACGAGATCGGCGGAGACGCGGACCAGCTTTTTCTCCTTGAGGAGGGTGGCGAGGAGGATGGCGGCGCGGGTGGCGTCGACGCCGCTGGCGGTGAGGACTTCGCGCTGGCTGGGGACGGCGAGGCCGCCCTTTTCGAAGGCGCTTTCGATCTTCGTGCGGGCGTCCTGTTCGTCCTGCTGGAGCTGGACTTTGTGAGTGGTGAGGCGGACGGTGTCGGCTTGGGCGGTTAGTTTTTTGTTGGCTTTTAGCAGGGCCTCGAAGAGGGCGGGCGGGGCCTTGGGGATCACCTTCGTGCGCAGCTCTTCGCGGGGCATGCCGGGGAGGAGCGGATTGGCCTTGTGGTAATTCGCGAGGGCCTTTTCGAGCTCGGGCTGTTTGGATTCGAGCCAGGCGGGGTCGACGCAGAAGCCGGCGATTTCGAGGCCCGCGGTGACGGGTTCGCCGAGGCGCCAGAGGAGGTCCGTTTTGGCGATGCCGTGGATGGAATCTTTGACCAGGAGGGCGGCGCGTTCGGGCGTTGTGAGGGGCGCGAGGCGCGCCGCGCGGGACTTGCGGGGCGGGTCGATCTCGATGACTTCACCGCCGCCGATGGTGATGACTGGGGAGAACTTGCGGAGGATGAAGCGATCGCCGGGGAGGAGGAGGAGCGGTTCGCGGAGGCGGATGCGGACGAGGCCATCGGTGAGCGGGCGGGCGGCGCCAACGACTTCGGCGGTGCCGGCGTGGAAGTGGATGGGCGTGCGACCGTGGAGGGGTTTCACGCCGGGCAGGAGGGTGAGGCGGCAATCGATGACGGAGACGGGGCGGAGGGTGTTTGGCGCTGTTAGCACCATGCCGCGGGCGATTTCGATGTGTTCGATGCCGGCGAGGTTGACGGCCGTGCGCTGGCCGACGTGGGCGGCCTTGGCGGGTTTGCCGTGGACCTGGACGCCGCGGACGCGGAGGCGGCGCTGGAGGGGCTGGAGCTCCACTTCCTGTTCGGGCTGGATGGCGCCGGCAGACAGGGTCCCGGTGACGACGGTGCCGAAGCCTTTCATGGCGAAAGTACGGTCGATGGGGAGGCGGAGGGGCTGGCGGGAGGCGCGGGTGGGCGCGGCGGCGGCTTGCTGGCGGATGGCTTGTTTGAGCTCGCCGAGGCCTTGGCCGGTTCGGGCGCTGAC